>NZ_JBBNAH010000653.1:0-5672 GCF_037994325.1 Pseudomonas sp. | reverse complement strand
CCTGAATGCCGGCGCGTTGTACCGCTTCACGGATGGCGGCGGCGCCGAGATCGACCGCTGGCACGCTGGAAAGGCTGCCCTGGAAACCACCCATGGGGGTGCGGGCGCCGCTGACGATAACGATGTCGGTCATTTGAACTGTCCTCTTGTTGTTCTAACAGGGTATCTGGTGCAGCCGTTGAAGACCGGCCGATGGAGGGGATTCTACCCTGTGACTAAAAGTGGCCAAAGAGTCACGCGCAAATCATTCTTTTGACTGATTTATGCCTAGCGCCAGGGCTCTAGAGTGCCCCTCATAAGAAAATCTCAGTCCTGTGTGCATAGGTGCCTTCATGCTGCAAACCCGTGTAATCAAACCCGCCGACAACGCTTACCAAGCGCCGCTGTTGATCAAACGCTTGCTGCTGTCGGGCAGTCGCTATGAGAAAACCCGGGAAATCGTCTACCGCGATCTGGTGCGTTACAGCTACCTGACGTTTAACGAGCGCGTCGCCCGACTGGCCAACGTGCTGACCAATGCCGGTGTGAAGGCCGGTGACACCGTGGCGGTGATGGATTGGGACAGCCACCGTTATCTCGAATGCATGTTCGCGGTGCCGATGATTGGCGCGGTGCTGCACACCATTAACATCCGCCTCTCGCCTGAACAAATTCTGTACACCATGAACCACGCCGACGACCGTTTCGTTCTGGTCAACAGCGAGTTCCTACCGATTTATCAGGGCATTGCCGGCGCGCTGACCACGGTGGAAAAAACCATCCTGCTTACCGACGGCGCCGATAAAACCGCCGACCTGCCAGGCCTGGTCGGCGAGTACGAACAATTGCTGGCCGCCGCCAGCACGCAGTACGACTTCCCCGACTTTGACGAAAACTCCGTCGCCACCACCTTCTACACCACCGGCACCACCGGCAACCCCAAAGGCGTGTACTTCACCCACCGCCAATTGGTGCTGCACACCATGGGCATGGCCAGCATGATGGGCGCGGTACAAACGCCGCGGCTGATGGCCAACGACGACGTGTATATGCCCATCACGCCGATGTTCCATGTGCATGCCTGGGGCGTGCCGTATGTGGCGACCATGTTGGGCATTAAGCAGGTGTACCCGGGCCGTTACGATCCGGAGTTGTTAGTGGGTTTGTGGAGGAAAGAAAAGGTCACGTTCTCCCACTGCGTACCGACCATTCTGCAAATGGTGATGAACGCCAAGGCCGCGCAGGACGTGGACTTTAAAGGCTGGAAAATCATCATCGGCGGCAGCTCGCTCAACCGTTCGCTGTACGACGCCGCCAAAGCCCGTGGCATTCATCTGACCGCGGCCTACGGCATGTCGGAAACCTGCCCGATGATCTCCTGCGCCCATATGAATGACGAACTGCTGGCCGGCAGCGAAGACGAGCGCACCACTTACCGAATCAAAGCCGGCGTACCGGTGCCGTTGGTGGAAGCGGCGATTATTGATGCCGATGGCAAATTCCTCCCCGCCGATGGCGAGGCCCAGGGCGAGTTGGTGCTGCGTGCGCCATGGCTGACCCAGGGTTATTTCCGCGAACCGCAGAAGAGCGAAGAACTGTGGGAAGGCGGCTGGCTGCACACCGGCGACGTGGCGACGCTGGATAACATGGGCTTTATCGATATTCGCGACCGTATCAAAGATGTCATCAAAACCGGCGGCGAATGGATTTCGTCTTTAGAGCTGGAAGACCTGGTCAGCCGTCACCCTGGCGTGCGCGAAGTAGCGGTAGTGGGAATTCCCGACCCGCAGTGGGGCGAGCGCCCGTTTGCCCTGTTGGTGGCCCGTGACGGCCATAGCCTTGACGCAAAAAGCTTGAAGGAACACCTCAAACCTTTCGTTGAGCAGGGCCTACTCAGTAAGTGGGCGATTCCCTCGCAAATTGCCCTTGTTACCGAAATTCCCAAGACCAGCGTGGGCAAGCTGGACAAAAAGCGTATCCGCCTGGATATCGCCCAATGGCAGGAGGCCGGCAGCGCCTTTTTGTCCACCGTTTGAATGTAACGGGCCGTATACACGCGATACGGCCCGCCTCCCAAGCAAGCGCTTGGCCCCGCAAGCGCTGGCGTTAAGCCACTTGTCACCCCTACCGCCGCATCTAAAACCGCCGAAACCTGCATTCCAGAGTGCTTGGCGCGTTCAAATCACACTTTATATGGATCATTGCTTAGATCCTTGTGGCTATAGTCGCTGCCATCCATAACAAAAAAACAAACATGGAGTAGCGTCGATGACAACAACAAGAACGTTCTGGCGCCTGGCAAAACTGCCACTGGCCGTCAGCCTCGCCACCACCCTCGCCACACCCGCATTTGCCGTCACGTTTAACGTTGGTGAAATCGAAGGCTCGTTCGACTCGTCGCTGTCTGTGGGCGCGAGCTGGTCGACCCAGGATGCCGACAAAGACCTGATTGGCGTGAATAACGGCGGCAACGGTCTGTCGCAGACCTCCGATGATTCGCACCTGAACTTTAAGAAGGGCGAAACCTTCTCGAAGATCTTCAAAGGTATCCATGACCTCGAACTGAAATACGGTGACACCGGCGTATTTGTTCGTGGCAAGTATTGGTACGACTTTGAGCTGAAAGACGAAGACCGCGAATTCAAACAGATCTCCGATAACAACCGTAAAGAGGGCGCTCAGTCTTCGGGCGGCCAGATCCTTGATGCCTTCGTTTACCACAATTATCAGATCGCCAATCAGCCGGGCTCCGTCCGCTTGGGCAAGCAGGTAGTGAGCTGGGGTGAAAGTACGTTTATTCAGAACGGTATCAACGCCGTTAACCCGATCGACGTTTCCGCTTTCCGTCGCCCAGGCGCTGAAATCAAGGAAGGTTTGATTCCGGTAAATATGTTCTTTGTGCAGCAGAGCCTGACTGAAAACCTGTCGGCCGAAGCCTTCTACCAGTTGGAATGGGACCAAACCGTTACCGACAACTGCGGCACTTTCTTCGCTCAACCTGACATCGTTTCAGATGGTTGCGATAGCAACTTGGCTGTTCTGCGTACTCGTGAAGGCGTTCGTACCGCTGCGTTCAACCAGGTTATTGCTGGCGGCGGCTCAGTGGCACTTGCCAACGCAACAGCGAATGGCGCCCTTGCAGGTCTCGCAGCGCGTGGTGTGAATTGGGGTGATCCTGATGAAGGCGTAATCGTTAAACGTTCCGGTGATCGCGACGCCCGCGACAGCGGCCAGTGGGGCGGTGCGTTTCGCTACTTCGCTGACGAGCTGAACACTGAGTTCGGCGCGTATTTCATGAACTACCACAGCCGCGCGCCGATTTTCAGCGCTACTGCTCCTGGCGCTGCAACCTACGCTGGCGCAGGCGCATTGGGCGCGAGCCTGGCGCCATTGATCATTGCGGGCAACTCGTCCTACTTCATGGAATACCCGGAAGATATTCGCCTGTACGGGCTGAGCTTCTCCACCACATTGCCTGACGGCACCGCGTGGAGTGGTGAGCTGAGCTACCGGCCGAATGCTCCAGTGCAGATCAACTCCACAGACATTCTGTACGGCGGTGTGAAACTACTGGGCGGCGCTTACGCTAACGCCTCGACGCTGAATGGTGGCATTGGCGAGGACCTGCACGGTTATAAACGTAAGGAAATCACCCAATTCCAAACCACCTTCACTCACTTCTTTGATCAGGTAATGGGCGCCGAGCGTTTTACCTTGGTGGGTGAGGTTGGCGTTAGCCACATTGGCGGTTTGGAGAGTAATTCCGACATTCGTTATGGTCGCGATCCTAGCTATGGCCCAGGTCCACTTGCCGCTACTGGTGGGCAAAACACCTGCAACGTGCTCAACCGCGCGACACTGGGTACCAACACCAAAAACGTCTCCAAGTACTGCGAAAACGATGGCTTCGCCACCTCTACCTCGTGGGGTTACCGTGCTCGCGCTATCTGGGACTACAACAGCGTTTTCGCCGGTATCAACCTGAAGCCAAACATCGCTTGGTCGCATGACGTAAGTGGTTACGGCGCTAACGGCCTGTTCAACGAAGGTGCTAAAGCGGTAAGCCTGGGTGTCGATGCCGACTACCAAAACACCTACACCGCCAGCCTGTCGTACACCAACTTTTTCGGTGGCGACTACAACACCTTGGCAGACCGCGACTTCGCCGCACTCAGCTTCGGCGTGAACTTCTAAGCAGACAGGAACTTTGAGGAAGGCTATGACTATGAAAATAACAAAGAGTCTGCTGAACACCGGCGCTGCATTGGCACTGTCGTTGTTGGCTACTAGCGTAATGGCCGCTGTTTCGGCCGAGGAAGCTGCCAAGCTCGGTACTACCTTGACTCCAGTCGGCGCAGAAATGGCCGGCAACGCCGATGGCACCATTCCAGCCTGGACCGGTGGCTTGCCGCAGAACGCGGGCACCGTGGACAGCAAAGGCTTTCTGAGCGACCCGTTCGCCAACGAAAAACCGCTGTTCACCATCACCGCGCAAAACGTTGAGCAGTACAAAGCCAAGCTCACTCCTGGCCAGTACGCGATGTTCAAACGCTACCCGGAAACCTACAAAATTCCGGTCTACACCACTCACCGTACCGCTACCGTGCCGGCTGATGTGCAGGCGGCAGCGAAGAAAAACGCCGTTAATACCAAGCTGGTACAAGGTGGTAACGGTCTGGAAAACTTCACCACGGCCTACCCGTTCCCGATTCCAAAAGACGGTGTGGAAGCGATCTGGAACCAGATCACCCGTTATCGCGGCGGCAGCTTGAAGCGTCTGGTAACCCAGGCCACGCCGCAGGCCAACGGTTCCTACTCGCTGGTGTACTTCGAAGACCAATTCACCTTCCGCGCCAACCTGACCGACTACGACCCGAACAAGCCAAGCAACATCCTGTTCTACTTCAAGCAACAGGTAACCGCTCCGTCGCGCTTGGCCGGTAACGTATTGCTGGTGCACGAAACCCTCGACCAAGTTAAAGAGCCGCGCTTGGCGTGGATCTACAACGCCGGTCAGCGTCGCGTACGTCGCGCACCGCAAGTGTCGTATGACGGCCCAGGTACCGCTGCCGACGGCCTGCGTACCTCGGACAACTTCGACATGTACAACGGCGCGCCAGATCGTTACGACTGGAAGCTGGAAGGCAAAAAAGAGATCTACATTCCGTACAACAACTACCGCCTCGATTCGCCGAACCTGAAGTACTCGGACATCATCAAGGCCGGCCACATCAACCAGGACCTGACCCGTTACGAGCTGCACCGTGTATGGCACGTAGTGGGCACCCTGAAAGAAGGCGAGCGCCACATCTACGCCAAGCGTGACTTCTACCTTGACGAAGATACCTGGCAGGTTTCCGAAGGCGACCACTACGACGGCCGTGGCACCCTGTGGCGCGTAGCTGAGGCTCATGCTGAGTTCTACTACGACAAGCAAGTGCCGTGGTACACCCTGGAAACCCTGTATGACCTGCTGTCCGGTCGTTACATTGCCCTGGGCATGAAAAACGAAGAGAAGTCGGCTTACGACTTCAACCTGAAAGCCTCGGAGTCGGACTACACCCCAGCCGCTCTGCGTCAGTCGGGCGTACGTTGATCTAACTTGTTGTAGAAAAAACCGGCCGCGAGGCCGGTTTTTTTATGGGCGCGACCGAGGTGATTGCGCTGGCGTTTGGGTAGGGTGTGCTGTGCGC
>NZ_JBBNAH010000652.1:0-5978 GCF_037994325.1 Pseudomonas sp. | reverse complement strand
ATATACGCACGCGCCGGGTAGCTGAACCACGGCCAGCGGCTGACGCGCAGGGCCACAATCACCAGTGACCAGGCCAAGCCCAACGCCAAGGAGGCGAAAAACAGGCTCAGGGTAGTCGGCAACGCGGCCAACAGTTTCAGCAGGGTGGCGGACAGAAAAGGTAGGTCGAGCATGGCCAACCCCTAAGAAGACATAAACGTGGCGCGCCGGGTGCGGCGCACCCGCGCTTCGGCTCGGCCAAACACCTGGCTAGACGCCCAGGTCAATAGCAGATAGCCGATGCCGCCGACGATATAAAAGGTGAAGTACTGTCGGGTGGAGCCGGCTGCCACCTGGCTGGCGCGCATCAACTCGACCAGGCCGATCACCGAGATCAACGCCGAATCCTTAAGGCTCATTTGCCAAACGTTGCCCAATCCCGGCAGCGCATAACGCATCACCTGCGGAATCAGCACGCGGCGTAGGCGCTGGCTACGGCTCATGCCGATCGCTGCCGCCGCCTCCAGTTCGCCAATTGGCACGGCCTTGTAGGCGCCGCGGTAAACCTCGGCCTGATAGGAGCCGGAAATCAGCCCCACCGCCAAGGCACCGATGGCAAAAGGCGGCAGGTCGATATAGCCCTCACCGCCAAACCAATGGGCCACGGCCGAAACCATGGTGCCGCCGCCGAAATAGAACAGGTAAATAATCAGCAGCTCGGGAATGCCGCGAAACAGAATGGAATACAGCTCGCCCAGCCAACGCAAAGCGCGCCGGGACGACAGCTTCGCCGCTGCCACCAGGCCACCCAATACCGCGCCTACTAACAGCGCGGTGGCGGTCAACACCAAGGTCATCAGCGCCGCCTGCAACAGCGCAGCGCCCCAGCCCTGTTCCCCGAAACCCAGCAGTTGCACAAGGTCCATGATCTCGTTCTCGATGTTCAGCGTTTGCCATTAAGAAAAACGGGTCCGGCCACGCCGGGCCAGGCACTCACGGGGTGAGGTCGACCTTGAACCATTTCTCGCTGAGTTTTTTCACCGTGCCGTCGGCAATCGCCTCTTTGAGCGCGCCATCAAATTTGGCTTTAAGGTCGGTATCGGCTTTGCGGAACGCCAGCGCTTCGCCTTCACCCCAGATCGGCCCGGCGATTTCTGGGCCGGTGTAGACGAGGCCTTTGTTATCGGCTTTTGCCATCAGCGAATTGAGAAAGGTGACATCGTCGAACACCACATCAATACGGCCAGCGGTGAGGTCCAGCACGGCGTCGGCGGAGGTGCTGTATTCGCGCACCGTGGCCACATCTTTGAAGTAGGTGTCGATAAAGGGCGTGTATACGGTGCCGGAGGCGATACCGATGGTTTTGCCATCCAGTGCTTTACGCAGGGCCTCTACCGCCGGTTTGATTTGCGCGGCGTCGGTGCCCAGGGTCAGGGTGTTGGCCTGGCCGGTTTTACCCGGGAGCAGGTCGGCGTTCATGGCGGCGAAGCTGGCTGGGGTGCGCGCATAAGGAATAGAAAAATCCATCACCTCTTTGCGTTCCGGGGTGATGACGATGGCATCCATCAACACATCAAACTTGCCGGCATTCAGGCTGGCGATCATGCCGTCCCAGTTCTGCACCTGCACATCGCATTTCATCTTCAAGCGCTGACACAGAATCTCCATCAGCTCCGGCTCGAAACCGCTGATTTTGCCGCCCGGCAAGGTCAGGTTCCACGGCTCGTAACTGCCTTCGGTGGCGATTTTTACTGAGCTCCAATCCTTGGCCTGGCTGGCGCTAGAGGCCGCCAACAAGCAAAAAGCGAGGAGTGCGGTACCGCTGAATCTTTTCGCGTTAATCATCATGAGCATCCTGTTGGGTTGAGTTTTTTGGGGCGAAACAAACGGGCAGCCATGCAGCGATATGTCAGGTGAAACCATGTCGGCGGTAAGAAAAGCTCTGGATCGGCAGCTCGGTAGCGCCAACGCTGGCCAGGTCAGCGAGTGCCTGGCCGATGGCGCTGGCGAATTTGAAGCCATGCCCCGAACACGGCGAGGCAATCACCAGATTGCTGTCGTCGGGGTGTAGGTCGACGAGAAAGTCCTCGCTGGGCAATAGCGTGTAGCGGCAGGTAGCGGCGTGCCGGCGGCTACCGGCCCAGGTGGGCAGGTAACGGGCAACAAAATTGTCGAGTAAGGCGAGGTCTTCGGCATTGATTGGCGGGTTGGGCTGGTCCGGGTCGATGGCTTCGCGAAAGTGACAGTGGCGGCCGACCTTGATGCCGTCGCCATCAATATCGGCAAAGCCAAAGTAGGAACCGTGCTCGCCCAGATCGCGGAGAAATACCGGCATTTGGCCGGGCTCGGCGTTTACCGTGGCCGGGGTCTGGTACCAGGCCACCACTTGCTTGATCGGCACAGCCCTGGCGCGCAGCTGTGGAACCAGTTCGGCAATCCACGGGCCGGTGGCGATGATTGCGCGCCGCGCCTGGTAGCGGCCTTGCGCGGTATGCACGGTGACGCCGCTGGTAGCGCTGTCGATATGCTTAACGCGCTCACCCATATGCAGCGCGGCACCCGCTTGCCGCGCAAGTTTGAGATACGCGTGAATAGCCCGCTCCGGTCGCAGATAGCCGCCTTGGGCTTCAAACAAGCCGACTTCGTCGTCGTTTACGGCGAACTGCGGATAGCGCGCGCGGAGTTGCGCTGCATTCAACGCGGTATAGGGCAGGTCGTGACGCTCACAGGCCCGGCGGGTGCCCTCGACAATCTTGCTGCCGGCCGGCCCCACATGCAGCACTCCGGTTACGTGTAGCAGCGCCTCGCCTGAAGCCGCTTCCAACTGGCGCCAGTTGGCGTAAGCCTGGTGGGCCAATGGCACGTAGTCGTCACCCTCGAAATAGCCCAGACGAATCAGTCGGCTATCGCCGTGGGATGAACTCTCTGCATGGGCGGGTTGCGCGGCTTCCAGGCCGATGACCTTTAGCCCGCGCTCGGCCAAATAACTAATGGCTGCACTGCCCATGGCGCCGAGTCCAATTACTGCCACGTCATACATAGGCAACTCCAAAACCGCTAATGTCTGCACTTGTATGTACATGTAAAGCAAAATTAGGGCCAAGGATCTTAACCGTTCTAAACCGCGGACTTTTCCTCTCGATGAAAAGGAAAACGTTACGCCTGCGCACGTTTTACGCGCAGTGCAGCGAGCGCTGCACCGTTTCTACTCACCGCAATGCTTAAAGCCCAAACAGGATTGTGCAAAGGCTGCGCAGTATTCGCCTACCGACTCTGAGCAGCACCTTCTTACCCTTGAGTTCAGGCCTGCTTTTAGGCCGGAACCTCACTAGCGAGAATGGGAGTTACGGTATGCAAAACCCTCAGGAAAAAGTTGTTGTTATCACCGGTGCCAGCAGCGGTATCGGCGAAGCCACTGCGCGGCTTTTAGCCAGCAAAGGCGCGCGGGTGGTGTTGGGCGCGCGGCGCATCCAGCGCCTGGAAAACCTCGCCAGTGACATTCGTGCGGCCGGTGGCGTAGCCGATGTGCTGGCGCTGGATGTGACCGTCCCGCAAAGCGTGCAGGCGATTATCGATTTCGCCGTACAGCGCCATGGGCGGGTAGATGTGCTGATTAACAACGCCGGTGTGATGCCGCTATCGAAACTCGAGGCGCTGAAAGTCAACGAATGGAATCAGATGATTGATGTAAATATCCGCGGCGTATTGCACGGCATCGCCGCCGCGCTGCCGCTGATGCAACGTCAGCGTGCCGGGCAGATCATCAATATCGCATCGATTGGCGCTTATGCCGTAAGCCCTACAGCGGCCGTGTACTGCGCCACCAAGTATGCGGTGCGGGCGATTTCCGAAGGGCTGCGGCAGGAAGTGGGTGGCTATATTCGCGTCACCGTTATTGCTCCAGGAGTTACTGAGTCGGAGCTGGCGGAGAGTATTTCTGATGAAGGTGGCCGCGCAGAGATGCGCGAATTTCGCAAGATTGCCATTGGCGCAGACGCCATTGCCCGGGCCATCGCCTATGCCATTGAGCAGCCGGCCGATGTTGACGTCAGCGAATTGATCGTGCGGCCGACGGCGAGTCCATTCTAATTGGAGCGGCAAAAAGTAGCCTATTTAGGCTACAGCGGGAGAAGTAGCCTCAAAAGGCTACTTTCCGGTTAAGCGCCGGCAATCAGGCGACTGGTAAGCAGGCCGATGCCGAACGATGGGGTGCCTGGATAAACGCGGCATCGGTTGGCTAGCCGCCAGCCAGCGCACGAAAAGTAGGGGAGGCCATCACCCGCTTAAACGGCAAAATAAACTCAGCGACCACATGGGTGAGCAGCAGCATCACCAGTAGCGAGGAGGGCTTTTCAAGCATTGATCAAGTCCTTGATCCAGTTTTCCGTGTCGTCCAGATAGCGGTCGATCAGGCGGTTCTGCGCACGTTGCAGGGCCTTATTAACCGTTACCCCCGACTTGTTGAGAGCTTGGGCGGTGCTCTGCTGGTCGAGGCCTTTGACCAATTGCACGTAATAAGTCTGCGCCTCAACAACCGTCCATTTATCCACTATGGCGGCAACAAACTCTGTAGCCAGCTCAATGCGCGCCAGCAGCTCAGCATTGCTGCAGAAGAACCCCAGGGTTGAACGTTTCATGCTATCGAGCCCTTGGCCAGACAAAACAAAGGCCTCGCCGAAATGCTTTTGGGTCTCTGCTTCACCAATGCCTATTGCGATGCGGGCAGCCACGGCAATCAGCGATACCCCAAGCTCTGCCTGCCTTTTACACTAGCGCTCCATTTTTCCAAACCGGCCCAAACATGGACATCGAACTCGCCCGCACCTTTCTGCAGATAGTCCGCAGCGGCAGCTTGGTGGCGGCGGCTGAGCAGTTGCATGTGACGCAAACGGCGATCACCGCGCGGGTGCAAAACCTTGAGACCCAACTGGGCTGCAAGCTGTTTGTGCGCAACCGTGCCGGGGCCAAGCTGACGGCCGATGGCGAGGCGTTTGTGCTGTTTGCCAATCAGTTGGTGCAGACCTGGGCCGCAGCGCAGCGTGATTTGCCGTTGATGCCGGGTTATCGCACGGTGTTGCGCGTGGGCGGCGAGGTGAGTTTGTGCAATCCGTTGATGCTCAGTTGGGTGCAGCAGTTGCGCGAGCAAATGCCAGGTTATGCCCTGCGCGCGGAAATCGGCGAGGGCCAGGCGTTGCTTAAGCAATTGGAGCTGGGTGTGTTGGATGCCGCGTTGGTGTATCAGCCGTCGTATTGGCCCGGGTTGCAGGTGGAGCAGTTGCTCGAGGAAAAGCTGATTCTGGTGCGTCAACCGCAGCGGCCGGAGCCTTATGTGTATATCGATTGGGGCGAAGGTTTTCGTCGTCAGCACGACGCGGCGCTGCCGGAGAAGGCCAAGGCGGCGCTGAGTTTTAACCATGGGCCGCTGGCGTTGCAGTACATCCTGGCCTCTGGTGGCAGCGGCTATTTCCGTACCCGGGTGGTGCAGAGCTATCTCGATAGCGGCGCGCTGGAACGGGTCGAGAAAGCCCCCGAATTCAACTACCCAACTTATCTGGTGTACGCCCGCGAGCATGATAGCGAGGCGTTGCAGCAGGCCTTTGCGTTATTGCGCGAGGTGGTGCGCAGCGGCGTGGATTGGTCGCAGCGTTGGGACCCGGTTTAACCCTAGGCCAAGTGGGTTAGCAGGTCGCGGTGCAAGGCGGCGATCAGGTCGGTTTGGCTAACGATGCCCAGCAGTTCGCCGTTGTGCAGAACGGGTAGGCAGTGCAGGCCTTGTTCCGAGAGCAGCGGAATCATTTCCACCACGTGGGCGCTGCGGTGTACGGCAGTTACCGGGTGGCTCATTACCTCTTCCAGCAACACATCGCGGCGTTGACCGAGCAGGTTGCGTCGACCGTTATGGTTGACCAGATCAATCAGGCTGACGATGCCCACCAACTGGCGCTGCTCGTTGAGCACGGGCAGGGTTTTCAGGTGGTGGTGTTTAAGCAGTTTTAGCG
>NZ_JBBNAH010000651.1:0-12855 GCF_037994325.1 Pseudomonas sp. | reverse complement strand
TCGATCCAAACCCTGACCGATTCCGGCATCAGCCGCCCCCGTGATCTTCAAGGCAAACGCCTGGCGCTTAACCCAACGCCGCGCGGCCTGGCCATGGTGCGGCATTTGGTTAGCAACGATGGCGGCGACCCGGACGCGGTGATTCTGGTCGACAGCGGCGTGCGCGAGCTGCGCCCCGACCAACTCGCTGAAGGCATCGCCGATGCCAGCTTTGGCGGCTACTGGGCCTGGGAAGCGTTGATGCCGAGCAGCATCGCCAGCGAGCGCCGCGTGGTGTTGCCGGTGGACAGCATCGGCGCGCCGCCCTATCACAGCTATCTGCTGGGCGCCCATGAGCAAACCGTGGCGGACAAACCCGAGCTGGTGCGCGATTTTCTCGCCGCCACCGCCCGAGGTTTTCTCGCGGCGGCGCAGGAGCCGGGCAGCGTATTGGCAGCGTATGAAAGCGTAACGCCGTACTTCCCATCCGAGCTGCTTAGCGCCTCGCTGCACCGCATCGCGCCGAGCTGGCTGCATAACGGCCAGTGGGGCTATCAGCGCGAAGAACTGCTTTCGGGCTATGCGCAATGGCTGCATCAGTACGGCGTGTTGGATAATCCCGACGTCTGGCACAACGCGACCAGCAACGCCTTTCTTCCCCACCCGGTGCAGCCATGAGTAATAGCCCCATCCGAACCGCCCACGGCCTTGGCCTGGAACCTGTTGCTGCCGACTGGCCGGCACTGCGTGAGGGCGATATCGAACGCCTGCTGCTGGAGTACCCGCAGTTGGGCGCGCTGCATAGCTTGCATTGGCACAGCCCGCGGCCGTTTTCGGCGGCAGGGTTGATCACTACGGGCACCGGCACGCTGTTTGTTAAACGCCATCACCGTAACGTGCGTGAAGCGACTTGGCTGGAAGAAGAACACCGCTTGATCGCCCACCTGCATGCCAACGGCGCGCCGGTGGCCGCCATTGTGCCGAACCGCCATGGGCGCACTGCGACCAGCCAAGATGACTGGACCTACGAGATTCACCGCGTGGCCGAAGGCGTCGACCTGTACCGCGATGCGCTGTCATGGTCGCCCTTGCAAAGCCTGCAACACGCCAACGCCGCCGGCCAAGCGCTAGCCAAATTGCACCTGGCCGCTGCCGATTACAACGCTGCACCACGCGAGGCAAACGTGCTGCTGGTCAACGCCCGGCTGATCAGCCAAGACGACCCGTTGGCGGCCATCGCTGCCGCCGCCGAGGCCGACGGTGCGCTGGCTGACTACCTGCAACACAAAAACTGGCACGCGCAACTCAGCGAGCTGCTGCTGCCGCGTCAGGCGGTACTGTTACCGCTGCTAAAAGATCAACCACCGCTGTGGACCCACAACGACTGGCACGCCTCCAACTTACTGTGGAGCGATAGCAGCGCCGAGGCCAGCGTCACTAGCGTGCTCGACTTCGGCCTCGCCGACCGCACGTTCGCCCTGTTCGACCTGGCCAACGCCATCGAACGCAACTGCGTGCCTTGGCTGGACCTGGACAGCGGTGGCACAGCCCCGGCGCAACTGGATGCCATCGACGCCCTGCTCGCTGGCTACCACGCCATCAAGCCTCTGAGCGAAAACGACCTGCGCACCTTGGCCGCCTTGCTACCTCTGGTGCATGTGGATTTCGCCCTCTCGGAAGTGGCGTACTTCCAAGGTATTGTCGGCTCCACCAGCAGCGCCGACGTGGCCTACGATGCCTACCTGATCGGCCATCTGCACTGGTTTAACGGCGCCGAAGGCCAACGCCTGCTTAAGCACTTGGCCCAGGTGCAACTATGAGCCTGAACGTGCCCGGCATCCTCGTCGACGCCACCTGGCTGCACGCCAATCTTGCGCACCCTGAGCTGCTGATTTTGGACGCCACGGTAAACCTGCCCGCCCCGCGCTTTGACGGCGACTACCGCGCCAGCAGCGGTTACGACGGTTGGCTGGCAGCGCATATACCGGGTTCACGGCATGCGGATTTGCTTACCGATCTAGCCGACACCAGCGCCAGTTTTAGCTTCGCCATGCCGCAGCCGGATGAACTGTTAAAGGCTCTGGCAGCCTTGGGTGTCAGCACCGAGAAAACCGTAGTGATCTACGACCGCGCCGATGGCTTTTGGGCCGCACGGTTGTGGTGGACATTACGCGGTATAGGTATCGAATCCGCTGTGCTCGACGGCGGCTTTAACGCCTGGAAACAAGCGGATTACCCCGAAGCTGTTGGGTGTTCTGTGCGCACCACCGCGCAAACACCACTATCGCTTGGTGCGCACAGTGCACCGTACGTGGACCGCGAGCAGGTGTTGGCCGTTGTTGAGGGACGTGCTCCGGGTATTTTGGTTTGCGCCCTCGGCCCCGGCTTGTTCGACGGCACTGCCCCGACCCGCTACGCCCGCCGCGGTCACATTCCCGGCAGCCTCAACCTACCCGCCCGCACGCTGTTTGATGAGCGAGGCCGCTACCTGCCAAAGGACGCCCTCTCCCAGCTGCTCGCCGCGCAATTGCACGACGACACGCCATTAATCCTCTACTGCGGCGGCGGTATTTCCGCGGCTGCCAATGCCCTGGCCTTAACCCTGTTGGGCCGCCAGCACGTGTCGATCTACGACGGCTCGCTACAGGAATGGGCCGCCGATGCACGCTTACCAATGACCACCGGAGCACCTCCGGCCTGACGCCTACCGGCTAAACCGCCTTTTTATTCAGTACTGGCAACCCTCCGTTGCGCAGCGCCGGGCTCTGTTTGCCTAGCCAAAACGCGTAACCGGAGCAGGACCCAAGGAGCGCTCCACATGGCTACACCCTATAACCACCCGCTACGCGGCCAACTGAGTTTGCTCAGCCTGGCCATCGCCCTGGCCACAGGCCCGGCGTGGGCAGAAACCGGCAGCGATGCCGTCACCCTGGATACCGTCACCGTATTCGGCCAAGACGACACCGATTACCAGGCAAAAAAAGCCGCTGTCGGCGGCTTTGATGATGCACCGTTGCTCGACACCCCCGCCTCGGTTGCCGTGATTACCGACGCCCGCCTGAAAGACCAACAAGCGCGCCTGCTTAGCGAAGTGTTAAAGAACGATGCCTCGGTGGGCGACAGCTATGCGCCGGTTGGCTACTACGAAAACTTCGTGATCCGCGGCTTTTCGCTGAACTCGGCGAACAGTTACAAAATCAACGGCCGCACCATTACCGGCGAACAAAACGTCGCCCTGGAAAACAAGCAGCAAGTGGAAGTGCTCAAGGGCCTGGCTGGTTTGCAAAGCGGGGTGTCCGAACCCGGCGGTTTGGTCAACTACGTGAGCAAACGCCCGGAGAATGTTCGCTCGGTGACCGTGTCCACCAACCTTGATGGCGAGCAGTACCTGGCCACCGATCTGGGCGGCTGGTTTGGCGCTGAGCAACAGGTGGGTATTCGCGCCAACCTGGCCCACGAAGAGATCGGCTCCTACGTTGAGCACACCGACGGCAAGCGTGATTTCGCCTCCCTGGCGGTGGACTGGAATATCAGCTCCAACGCCCTGTTGCAGCTCAATGCCGAGTACCAGAAACGCGAGCAGCGCTCCGTGCCGGGTTACCAATTGCTCGGCGGCACCGAAGTGCCCCATGACGTCGACCCGAAAGATTTGCTCGCCTACCAGAGCTGGTCTGACCCGGTGGGCATTGAGTCGCTCAACCTCGACGGCCTGTTTGAGTACCGCTTTAACGATGCTTGGAAAGGCACCCTCAGCGCCTCGCGCAGCAAGGTGGTGATCGACGACTACAGCGCCTTTGCTTACGGCTGCTACTTCACCGCCAGTTGCGCCAGCGACCTGCTGGCCCACTTCGGCGCCAATGGTGACTACGACGTTTACGACTACCGCAGCCCCGACGACACCCGCCGCAACGACGAAGCGCAAGCCGCGCTCAATGGCACCTTCGACACCGGCAGCCTCAAGCATGACCTGACCTTTGGCACCAGCGCCCTGCGCCGCGTGGTGGACCGTCGCGCCTCGGTCAACGAATACGTTGGCTCCGGCAATATCAATCAGCCTTCGCAAGACTTCACCCCTTACTCGGGCGAACTGGGTGATTCCTATCGCCGCCTGGACAGCCGCCAATACGGCCTGTTTGCCACCGACCGCATTACCTTTAATGAGCAATGGCAAACCATTCTGGGCGGCCGTGAAGTGCGCCTGGACGAAGAAACCTTCGACAGCAACGGCGACACCACCCGCCATACCAAACTGTGGAAATTCCTGCCGCAGGCTGCGCTGATCTACAAACCGCGCGTGGATACCTCGATTTACCTGAGCTACAGCAAAGGTCTGTCGCTGGGTGGCGAAGCCTCGTGGTTTGCAGTCAACTCCGGGGAAATTCTGCCGCCAACCGAGTCGCGGCAGCTGGAGTTGGGCATCAAGCGTGACTGGCAACGTGTGAGCCTGACCGCCGCGCTGTTCCAGATCACGCAAGACTTCCAATACCCACGCCCGAACGGCGACGGCACCTTTAACTATGTGCAGGCCGGCAAACAGAAAAACACCGGCCTGGAACTGTCGGCCAATGGTCACGTCACCTCCAACCTGCAAGTGTCCGCCAGCCTGGCCGCCACCCGTGCGCGGGTCACTGGCAGCGGCACCGACACATACGAAGGCCACCAAGCCATCAACGTGCCGGAAGTACGCGGCACCTTGCACGCCGACTACGCCATTCCCGGCGTACCCGGCCTGGCCGTGCTTGGCGGCGTGCAATACAGCGGCAGCAAATACGCCAACCGTGAAGGCACGGTGAAAGTGGGTGATTACGCGGTGTGGGATTTGGGCGGGCGCTACAACACCAAGGTCGGCGACTACGACACCGTGCTGCGCCTGACCGTCGATAACCTGTTCGACAAACGCTACTGGCGCGATGCCGGCGAGTTCCTCGGCGACGGTTATCTGTTCCCGGGTGCGCCGCGTACTGCGCGCTTGTCGGCCACGGTTAACTTCTGAGGTCGGCCATGCGCAACGTGATGATCAGCGTGATGCTGGCGACCTTGGGCCTGGCGAGCGGCTGCCAACAGCAACCGCCCGCCAATGACCAACTGGACGCCGTGCTGTGGACGCAAACCTCGATCGAGCATGAGCTGATTTACCGGCAAGTGTTTGCCAGCGCCACCCGCCAGCTGGACGTGGCCTTGGCCGACCCCAGTTGGGACGCCCTGCCCTTGCCGCCGCGAAACTTAAGCGGGTTGCCGCCAGCGGTGGTCGTCGATATCGACGAAACCCTGCTGGACAATATCCCGCTCAATGCCCGCGATATCCGCAACGACGAAGAATATTCGTATGAGCGCTGGAACGCCTGGGTGCAACAAGCCCAGGCACAGGCCTTGCCCGGCGCAGCGGCTTTTCTGCAAGCTGCGGCCGGGCGTGGGGTGCAGGTGTATTACCTGACCAACCGCGAACATAGCCAAGTGGCCGACACGGTGAAAAACCTGCGCTTGCGCGGCTTTCCGGTCAACGACCTGGCGCAGGTATTGGCCGCTGCCACGCCCACTGGCCACTGCGAAAGCGCCGGCTACGGCAAAAGCTGCCGGCGCCAATGGGTGGCCGAGCATGCAAGGGTGTTGCTGCTGGTGGGCGATTCGTTTGGCGACTTTGTACAGGCCGAGACCAATACCCTGGCCGCGCAACGCCACGCCGCGGCGCCTTATTTAGCGTGGCTGGGGCAGCGCTGGTTTGTGCTGCCTAACCCCACGTACGGCAACTGGTATAGCGCGCCCTATGGTGATCAGGACGACCTGCCCTTCGCGCGTAAACGTGAGTTAAAACAACAGGCGTTGCAGCTGCAGCCATAAGGCGGCGCTGACCCTTTATCGATTGGAGAGGCAGACCATGTCACCGCTGGAAATTGTTGCCGTGCTGTTCAATGTTGTCGGCGTTTTTCTCACCGCCCAACGGGTGCGTTGGTGCTGGCCGGTCAGCGTGATTGCCGTGCTGCTGTATGCGTGGATTTTCTACGACGTGAAGTTGTATTCCGACATGCTCTTGCAGCTGATTTTCGCCGGCCTGCAAGGCTATGGCTGGTGGCGCTGGAGCACTGGCCGTATTGAGGCCGGCAAGGTGCGGGTAGAACGTTTGCCGCGCCGCACTGCGGTGATCAGCCTGTTGGCCGGGGTGGTCGGTGCGCTGACGTTGGGCAGCGTCATGCATCACCTCACTGATGCTTCAATCCCGTGGGCCGATGCCACCCTCACCTCGTTTAGCCTGGTGGCTAGCGTATGGGCGGCACGTAAATACGTGGTCAGTTGGTGGTTGTGGATTGTGCTGGATGTCTTGTATGTCGGCATGTACCTGTACAAAGACCTCAACGTCACCGCCGGCCTCTACGCAGGCTTTGTGGTGTTGGCGTTTTACGGCCTGCGGGCCTGGCAAAAAGACCTGCTGGCTCAGGAACAGCAAGCGGCGCCGAGCACCGTGGGCGCGGCGGCATGAGCGGCAAACGGATCCGCCTTAATGGCCTGCGGCAAAATACCGTTGGCCACACGGCGATGGGCCTGTGGCGGCACCCCGACAGTCAGGCCCACCGTTACCGTGAACTCAACCATTGGCTGGAGACCGCGCAGATTCTCGAACGCGGCAAATTTGATGCGCTGTTTATCGCCGATGCGCTGGGGCCGCTGGAGGTTTATCAGGGCAAGGTCGATGCGGCGCTGCGCGATGGCATTCAAACGCCAACCGACGACCCGCTGCTACTGGTTAGCGCCATGGCCGCGGCTACGCGTCATTTGGGCTTCGCTGTCACCGTGTCGAGCACCTACGAGCAGCCCTATAGCTTCGCGCGCAAGATGACCACGCTGGACCACCTGAGCCATGGTCGTATCGGTTGGAATATCGTCACCTCGGCGCTGGACAGCGCGGCGCGCAACCTCGGCTTGAATCAACAAATTCCCCACGACGAACGCTACGCCATTGCCGAAGAGTTTATGGCCGTGGTCTACGCCTTATGGGAAGCCAGCTGGGCCGACGATGCGGTGCAATTCAACCGTGAGGCCGGGGTGTTTATCGACCCGGCCAAGGTGCAGCCAATTGCCCACAACGGCCGCTACTTTCAGGTGCCGGGCATCGCCCTTTCCGAGCCCTCAGTGCAACGCACGCCGGTGCTGTTCCAGGCCGGCAGCTCGGCGGTAGGTAAAGCCTTTGCCGCGCGGCATGCCGAGGGTGTGTTTTTGTCCTCCTACGACCCCATGGTTACCCGTGGCATGGTCGAGAGCATTCGAGCGTTGGCCGCTGCCGAAGGGCGCGATCCGCAGTCATTGAAGTTTTTCAATATTGTCACCGTGATCGTCGCCAGTACCGACGAGCAAGCCCAGGCCAAGCTGCGCGACTATCAACAGTACGCAAGTCTGCAAGGCAGCCTGGCGAGGTACAGCGCGTTGCTGGGTATCGACCTGTCGGTGCTCGACCCGGACCAGCCCTTGCAGTACGCCGAAACCGAGGGCATTCGCGGCTTGCTTGAGGTGTTTACCCGCCTGGATGCCAGCCGCGTGTGGACGCCACGGGCGATTGCCGAGTTTGTTGGCGTGGGCGGTGGTGGGCCCGTGATTGTTGGTTCGCCACAAACGGTGGCCGATGAATTGGAACGCTGGATGGAAGTGGCCGACCTCGACGGATTTAATATCGCCGACCCGGTGCCACCGGTAACCCTGGGGGATTTTGTCGAGCTGGTAGTGCCGGAGTTGCAGCGGCGCGGTAGAGTCTGGGCCGACTACGAGGGCGCCACCCTGCGCGAACGTTTTCGCGGGCCAGGCTTAACCCAGGTCAGCGACGACCACCCCGCCGCGCGCCACCGCCAGCGGCGCTTATAAACGCTCTACACGACATGGAACGCCGGATGCCTGCTGAACCCTCACAAGCGCAATTCGCCAAAATCCGCGACCAACTGGCCGCGGAACTGGCCCAGGGCGTGCTCGCCGCGCAAGGCAAACTGCCGGTGGAACGCGAACTGGCCGAACGCTTTGGCTGCACCCGCGTAACCCTGCGCCAAGCCCTGCAACAACTGGAAGTGGAAGGCCGCATCTACCGCAAAAACCGCAGCGGCTGGTACGTCAGCCCACCGCGCATCCGCTACGACCCCACGCGTATCAGCGGCTTTATGGAATACGTCAGCGCCCAGGGCCGCACCCCGCTCACCGAATGCCTGAGCGCCGAACAACGCCCGGCCGGCAGTTGGTTGGCCACGCGCATGGGCTTGGCCAATGCGCAGGAGCCGGTGTTTTTTCTCCAACGCCGGCGTTGGGTGGACGGTCGGCCGGTGCTACTGGAATTCAACGCCTTGGTCGCCAGTTGGTGCCCAGCGCTACTGGAAGCAGACCTGAACACCTCACTCACCACCCTGCTGCGCGAACGCTTTGGCCTGGTGCAATCGCGCTGCGAACTGACCATGCACCCCGGCACTGTGAATGAACAACAAGCCGAACTGCTGCAACTGACAGCGGGCTCCAGCAGCTTCTACCTGGAGCGGCTGAACTTCGGTGAGAACGATCAGCCGGTAGAGTTCGACCAAGAGTTCTGGCGGCCGGATGCCTTGGCCGTGGTGGTGGATACGCGTTATCCGGGGCCGTGACGGGAGCTGAGCACGCGCAGGGAGTGCTGTGCGCACCATTGCGCAATCGGCACCCCAGATTAATTCCTGAAAAGCATTACCAAATAAATATTTGGTATTTATTGTTATATCCGAAGCCCACGTAGTCTCGCCTCATCCCGCCATTAGTCACGACAGTGAAGTGCCGTATGAAACCAGCTGACAACGTTATTGACTTCGCCCTCCACCGCAAACGCAAACAAGCGCAGCAACTGGCACGGGTTATGTGGGACATGTACGCACGCAACGCCGGTTATGCCGCGCTGCAAGTGGCTCGGCACAGCAGCCAGACCGAGGCGCGTAACGCGTGAGTGCACAAGACCCAGTGCGTTTCCTTGCCACCGGCGACGAACCCGCGCTGGATCTCAATGCTCAGGCGCTGGAAGACGACCCCATATCCGAACGCGTTGCGCAAAACCTGCAGCGCCTACGCGGCAAACGCCACCTCTCCCTCGACGCCCTCGCCCGCCAATGCGGCGTAAGCCGGGCCATGCTCGCGCAGATCGAATCCGGGCGCAGCGTGCCGTCGATCAAAGTGCTGTGCAAAATCGCCAAAGGGCTCAAGGTATCGGTTGCCGCGTTTCTGGAAACCCGCGCCTTTGAAGGTGTGGCGGTACTGCCGGCGAACCAGAGCAAACGCCTGGTTAGCGCCAGCGGCGCGTTGGTCAGCCGCGCCCTGTTCCCCTTCGATATCGCCCGCCAATCAGAATTTTACGAACTGCGCCTAAGCCCATTAGGCGAAGACGAATCGCAAGGCAACGCCCCAGGCGTACAGGAAAACTTAGTGGTCGCCCAAGGCGTGCTGGAAATCAGCGTCAACGACGAGCGCTACCTGCTCTCCACCGGCGACTCGATTTTGTTCTACGCCGACCAACCGCACCGCTACCGCAACCCCGCCGACAGCGAAGCCGTAGCCTACCTGGTGGTGACCTACCCCGAACGCCTCGACTAAACGCAAAAAGGCCGCTCAATGGAGCGGCCTTTTTGTAGGCAATCGTAGGTTGGGTTGAGCCAGAGGCCAAGCCCACGTGGACCGGTACGCAGCCGATCGGTGCCTTACACCGTGCAGCACATCATCGGCATACCGTTGCAGCTCATCATCATCGGCATGCTGCAGTCGTTCATCATCTTCATCATCAAGGCGCAGCAGCTTTTCATCATGTCCATGTTCATGCCGGCCATTGGCATGATTTTGCACATCATGCCGCCGTCCATCATGGTGCATTCCATTACGCACTTCATCGATGGCATGGGCATGCCCATCATTGGCATCGGCATCATGGTGGCCATCATCGGCATGGCCATGGCGGCTGGCGACATGCACATCATGCTCATGTTGCCGCAGTGCATCATCATCGGCATGCCGCAGTTCATCATCATCTGCATCATTTCAGCGCTGTTTTTGAACATGGCCATGTCCATGCCAGCGGCCGGCATCATTTTGCACATCATGCCGTCGTCCATCATTTCGCAGGTCATGGTGGCCATCATCATGGGCATGCCCATCATTGGCATCATCGGCATGTTGGCGTTCATCGGCATTTGCATCTGCATGGCATTCATCATGGTGAAACTCCCTAATTGATTCGATAAGTGAACTGAGCTGATGAGGCGATTCTAGGGATCCAGCGCCCGCCAGCAAGGTGGCGGCCAAGCAGCAAAGAAGCCTGTTAAGTGCCCTGAAATGCTGTGATTTGCACACAACCCTCTGCGATGACAGCAGAAAATTCGCGATGACATACGCATCCACCATATCCACGCCATTTACGACGCAATGGATATGCGCACCCGATCCATGCACCTAACTGAAAGAAATAAACGATCTAAAACCGCCCGGTAATTTTTATAACGCCCTCCCTCATTGCGTAAAACCCCAGCCGCCAGGGCGTTGCGTTGCTTGCGAGCTATTGCCCTGCTGCGCTAGACAACCACTCATCGCTGGTTACAAAGCTGGCGCTTGCGCATCACTGACCAACATCTACGGTTTGGAATGTGACTAACCAATCAGTTTTCGACGTTAGGTAGGTGTTCACGCAGTACACCGGAAGTACGCGTCACGGAAGGCAAAAGCCGAGGGAAAGGGCAGAAATGAACTTAGATCGTAAGCTGCGCATGGCGCACGCTCGTCGTTTTGGCCTGGCATTGCTTCTGCCTGGCATCTTGCTTTCCCCCCAGGCTAATGCCGCGTGCGGGTTGGTGACAGGCTCTACCGTCACCTGCAGCACGGCCGCCACTCTCCTTCCCTTTGCTAGCTCACAAGCGGGGCTGACAGCCAACGTCACCAGCGGCGGCCAGGTGTCCGCGCTATTGGGGCTGGCGGGCACCGCACTTACCCTCAGCGGCAACAATGCCATCCTAAACAACGCCGGCGTAATCAACCCAAGCCTGCTGGGCCTGTCGGTGTTGAACAACGGCGTGGTGATGGGCAATAGCAACGCCAGCACGGTAACGGTCAATAACTTGGCCGGTGGGGTTATCAATGGCACCACCGGGATCAGTGTCGACCTGCTTAACCTCTCCGGCACAGCGCTGAAAATTCACAACGGCGCTGGCGGCGTTACCAACATCAACAACGCCGGCACCATTGGCTCAAACATTCTCGCCAGTGTTTCGGTGTTGCAGGCCGATACCCCGCAGGTGGCCGTTTACGGCGGCTCGCAGGTGAATATGGTCAACACCGGCACGGTCAATGGCCGGGTTGGTTTTCAGGCCTCCAGTGCGGGCAACACCTTCGTCAACGCGGGCACCATCAATGGCAGCGTCAACCTCGGCGCGGGCAGCACCAATACCTTTACCGCGGTTACCGGCGGCGTGGTCAGCGACGGCGGTAGCAGCAACCTTAACGTGCTCAATGTCGTCAGCTTGGGCCTGGGGTTTTCGGCGCCGGGCGTAATCGACGGCGGCGCCGGTGGCAATAACACCCTGGTGTTGCAGAACGCGGTGGGTGGCAGTGGTAGCGGCACCAGTGGCAGCGGCAGCATCGATGCCGCGCAGTACATCAACTTCGGCAAGTTGCAGGTCAATAGCGGAACCTGGAATTTGACCGGCGCGGTGGTTAGCGGCAGCACTGTGCTAAACGGCGGCCTGAGCACCTTTAACAACGCCAGCGCCTTTGGCAGCGGCGTATTGACCGGCAACGGTGGCGCCATTCAGGCCGGCAGCAGTGGGCTGACCTTGGCCAACGCGGTAACCCTCGGCGCCAGTGGCCTAACCACCCAAGGCACGGTGGATTTCGGTTTGTCCGGGGTGGTCAACGGCAGCGGCGCCTTGATCAAAAACGGCAGCAACACCCTGACTCTTTCTGGCAGCAATAACTTCACCGGCGGCACCACCCTGAGTACCGGCGGCTTACTGCTAGGCAGTGACCTCGCCCTGGGCACCGGCGCCCTCGCCGTAACCGGCGCCAGCAGCCTGACCGGCACCGCCGCGCGCACCCTGGCCAACAGCGTCAGCCTGGGCAATACCTTGACCCTCAGCGGTAACAACAATCTCACCTTGAACGGTGCCATCAGCGGCAGCAGCGGCCTGGTCAAAACCGGCGCTGGCACCCTCGCCCTGAACGGCGCCGGCACTTATCAAGGGGGCTTGGCACTGAATGCCGGCACCGTAAGCCTGGGCAACGCGACGGGGCTGGGCACTGGCGTATTAACCGTTGGTGGCGCGGCGAACCTGACCACCAGCAGCGCCCTGAGCGTGGCCAATGGCGTATTGCTCAATAACAACCTGACGGTTAACAGCCCCTACGACCTGAGTCTTACCGGCGCCATTAGCGGCACCGGGCAACTGATCAAAAATGGCAGCAACACCCTCACCCTCAGCGGCCTTAACGGCTACACCGGCGGCACGCTGCTTAACGCCGGCACCGTCACCCTTGATGGCGGTGGCTTGCTGGGTATCGGCACCGTTACGGTGGCTGGCAACGCCAACCTCGACAGCCTGAGCAGCCGCGTACTGACCAACGCCTTCGCCCTTAATGCCGCCCTTGGCTACACCGGCAGCAGCGACCTGACCCTCACCGGCGCCATCAGCGGTAGCGGCAGCCTGGTGAAAAATGGCGCCAACAGCACCCTGACCCTGAACAACGCCAATACCTACAGTGGCGGCACAACCTTGAATGCCGGCAGCTTGCAGCTGGGTAATGCCACGGCGCTTGGCAGCGGCGCCCTTAACGTGGCCGGCCCCGGCACGTTGGATACCAGCGCCGCGTTTAACCTGGGCAATGCCATCACCCTCGGCAACACCCTCACACTTG
>NZ_JBBNAH010000650.1:0-9381 GCF_037994325.1 Pseudomonas sp. | reverse complement strand
TGGTAAAACCTCCGTCGTTCCCGCGCAGGCGGGAACCCAGAATCGCGGAGGAAAAAGCGCTCGTTAAGCCAGCGTAAGCAACGAGTTGCCAAGCTCGCCAGCAGACCCGCCGCCGAGATCGTGTGTGCTGTACCAGAAACTCTGGGGCCCCACCTGCGCGGGCACGACGGTGTTTTTGCCGTTGTTGTGTATTCCTCTCGTCGACGTCCGTTATCCTGCCAGCCTGTCTCGCACGTGGTTCCCCTTCATGCTGGTTATCTCCAATAGCGTTCACCTACCCGACACCGACGTCGAGCTAACCGCTATCCGCGCGCAAGGTGCGGGCGGGCAGAACGTTAATAAAGTCTCCAGCGCCGTGCACCTGCGCTTCGATATCAACGCGTCGTCCCTGCCGCCGTTTTACAAAGAACGCTTGTTGCAATGGCGCGACAGCCGCATCACCAGTGATGGCGTAGTGGTGATCAAAGCCCAGCAATACCGCACCCAGGAACAGAACCGCGCCGATGCCTTGGAGCGCTTGAAAGAGTTGATTCTGGCGGCGAGCAAAGTGGAGAAAAAACGCCGGCCCACCAAGCCAACCTTGGGCTCGAAGAAGCGGCGGTTGGAAGGTAAAAGCCAGCGCGGGGCGATTAAGGCAGGGCGGGGTAAGGTGGATTTTTAGCGGTAATCGGCATTTGCGCGGACATCAGCGCACCGGGAGCCCCGCCTGCGCGGGGATGACGGTGGTATCAAGCAAAACCCGCCGTCGTCCCCGCGTAGGCGGGGACCCAGGTGCATGAATGTATCCGGCTACTACGCACTGACCTTGGCAATCGCTGCCGCCAAGTATTCCAAGCGCTGTTCATCCATCCCCGCGACGTTGGCGCGCCCGGTGCTGACCATATAAATGCTGTGCTCATCGCGCAGCCGCTTAACCTGCTCAGCACTCAAGCCGGTATAGGAAAACATGCCACGCTGACTGCCGATATGGGCAAAGCGCTCGGCCAAGCCATAAGGCTGCAAGGCCGTGAGCAACCCTTGGCGCAGCTGCGCAATGCGCACACGCATGGCTTGCACTTCTTCCTGCCAGACCAACTTCAAGCTCTCATCGGCGAGAATCTGCGCTACCACGGCCGCACCATGGGCCGGTGGGGTCGACCATAAGTTGCGGGCGATGGCCGCCAGCTGGCTGCGCACATCCACCAGCTTGTCGGCGCTGGCGCAGGTCACGACCAGCGCCCCGGTGCGCTCGCGGTACAGGCCAAAGTTTTTTGAGCAGGAGCTGGTGATCAGCACCTCCGGCAGCTCGGCGGCAAACAGGCGCACGGCCCAGGCATCGGCCTCCAAGCCTTCGGCAAACCCTTGGTAAGCGAAGTCGATCAGCGGCAGCAGCTCGCGCTCACGAACTACCTCCAGCACCTGGCGCCATTGTGTTTGGCTGAGGTCGAAACCGCTGGGGTTGTGGCAGCAGGCGTGCAGCAGCACCACATCGCCCGCCGGGATTTGCCGCAGGGCGGCGAGCATGGCGTCGAACACCAAGCGGTTGTCGGCATCAACATAGGGGTAGTGGCTGACCTTCAGCCCAGCCGCCGCGAACAGGGTTTCGTGGATCGGCCAGGTCGGGTCGCTTAACCAAATGCCGCGCCCCGGCAGGCAGTAGCGAATAAAGTCGCCGGCCAAGCGCAGCGCACCGGTGCCGCCCGGCGTCTGCGTGGCGCCAGCGCGGTTTTCGTTGAGTAGCGCTGAGTCGGCGCCCATCACCAGGCGCGCCAAGTGCTGGGTAAACAGTGGGTCGCCATGGCCACCGATATAGCTTTTGCTGGTTTCGCTATCGACCAAGTAACGCTCGGCAATTTTCACCGAGTTCAGAATCGGCGTATTGCCCTGCGGGTCTTTGTACACGCCCACGCCCAGGTCGAGCTTTTGCGGATTGGGGTCGCTGCGGTAGGCGTCGATCAAGCCCAGAATCGGATCGCCCGGCACCCGCGCTACGCCACTGAAATGGCTCACTTCAAGCCTTCCGCCGTCTTGGCTACTTGGTCGGTGCGTGCGGCCATGATGAAGTCGTTGCGGTGCAAGCCTTTGACCGAATGGCTCCACCAGGTAACGGTGACTTTGCCCCACTCGGTGAGCAGGCCAGGGTGATGCCCCTCGGCTTCGGCGATTTCACCCACGGAGTTGGTAAAGGCCAACGCCTGTTTAAAGTTTTTGAAGGCATAGCGTTTTTCCAGCTGCATAACGCCGTCGCGTACTTCGATATTCCAGTCCGGAATTTCTTTAATCAGCACCGCTAGTTCGGCATCGGAGACTTTCGGCGCATCGGCTTTGCAGGCTTCGCAGTGGGCTTGGTTTAGGGCGGTCATTGGGGGCTCCTATAAAAAGTGATTAAGCCGCTTTTGGCGGAAATTTAGCAGCATGCAAACCGAGCTCGGCGGCGCGAACCACCATGGCCATGACATCTTCCTGGGCCAGATCAAACAGGCGCTTCAGGTCGGGCAGGACAAAATACAGCGGTTGCAGAATGTCGATGCGATACGGCGTGCGCATGGCTTCGACCGGGTCGAAGGCCTGGTGTTCGGGCGCGTCGGAAAGGCTGTAGAGGGTTTCTTTCGGCGAGGACAGAATGCCGCCGCCGTAAATCTTGCGGCCTTGTGGCGTGTCCACCAGGCCAAATTCGATGGTCATCCAATACAAGCGGGCGAGGAACACGCGCTGCTCTTTGCTGGCCCGCAAACCCAGCTTGCCGTAGGTGTGGGTAAATTCCGCGAACCAGGGGTTGGTCAGAAGCGGGCAGTGGCCAAAGACCTCGTGAAAAATATCCGGCTCTTGCAAGTAGTCGAGTTCTTCGGGGGTGCGGATAAAGGTGGCGACGGGAAATTGCTTGCTGGCCAGCAGTTCAAAAAAGGTCTGGAACGGAATCAGCGCTGGCACCCGCGCTACGCGCCAGCCGGTGCTGGCTTGCAGCACGCGGTTGATTTCAGCGAGTTGCGGAATGCGTTCATGGGGCAGGGCGAGTTGCTCGATGCCATCCAGGTACTCCTGGCAGGCGCGGCCTCTGATCACTTCCAGCTGGCGCGTGATCAGGGTGTTCCACACCTGATGCTCAGCGTCCGGGTAGTGAATAAAGCCGCTGCTGTCCGGCTCGCGTGCCACGTATTGCGACTGCTTCATCGCTGCCTCGCTTGTGTTTGTTGTTATAGGTGGGACTAGAGATAACCCGGCGCGTGCGGGTTTTCAGCCGGGCAGGGTTGCTGACCCATAAGTTGGTGCGGCAAATTCCGTAAAGAAATAGTGACGAGTTGGCGCAAGTGGCGAGGCTTCGTGTTGCTGGGGGTGTAATGCGTAAACTATCCTTTACGAAAATTACGCGGCATCGGCAGATTTTTCCGTTGATAGCGGCGACGACAACAACAAAATCAGGCCCGCCATGCGTATCAAAGTCCATTGCCAAAACCGGATTGGCATTCTGCGCGACATCCTTAACTTGCTCGTCGAATACGGCATTAACGTGGCCCGTGGTGAGGTGGGCGGCGAGCAGGGCAACGCGATCTACCTGCACTGCCCGAATCTGATCAACCTGCAATTCCAGTCCCTACGCCCCCAGTTCGAAGCGATACCGGGGGTGTTTGGCGTTAAGCGCGTGGGGCTGATGCCCAGCGAGCGTCGGCATCTGGAATTAAATGCCTTGCTGGGTGCGCTGGAGTTTCCGGTGCTATCCATCGATATGGCCGGTTCCATTGTCGCCGCCAACCGCGCGGCCGCGCAGTTGCTTGGCGTGCGCGTGGATGAAGTGCCGGGCCTGCCGCTGTCGCGCTATGCCGAAGATTTCGACTTGCCCGAGTTGGTGCGGGCGAATAAATCACGCATCAATGGCCTGCGGGTGAAGATAAAGGGCGATGTATTTCTCGCCGATATCGCCCCGCTGCAAACCGAGCACGAAGAAAGCGATGCCATGGCCGGCGCGGTGCTGACCCTGCACCGCGCCGATCGTGTGGGCGAGCGCATTTACCACGTGCGCAAACAAGAGCTGCGCGGCTTTGACAGCATTTTCCAAAGTTCGCGGGTGCTGGCAGCGGTGGTGCGGGAAGCACGGCGAATGGCGCCGCTGGATGCGCCGCTGCTGATCGAAGGTGAAACCGGCACCGGCAAAGAACTGCTGGCTCGCGCCTGCCACCTGGCCAGCCCACGTGGGCAGTCACCGTTTATGGCGCTGAACTGCGCCGGCCTGCCGGAATCCATGGCTGAAACCGAACTGTTTGGCTACGGCCCTGGCGCCTTTGAAGGTGCACGGCCGGAAGGCAAATTGGGCCTGCTGGAACTCACCGCTGGCGGCACTTTGTTTCTCGATGGTGTCGGCGAAATGAGCCCACGGCTGCAAGCCAAATTGCTGCGCTTTCTGCAGGATGGCTGCTTTCGCCGGGTCGGCAGCGACGAAGAGGTGTACCTCGATGTGCGGGTGATTTGCGCCACCCAGGTCGACCTTTCTGAACTGTGCGGCAAGGGCGAATTCCGCCAAGACCTCTACCACCGTCTTAACGTGTTGAGCCTGCATATTCCGCCGCTACGCGAGTGCCTGGATGGCTTGATGCCGCTGGTTGAACACTTCCTCGACCAAGCCAGTCGGCAGATCGGTTGCCCGTTGCCCAAACTGGCGCCGCCAGCGTTTGAGCGCCTTAGCCATTACCACTGGCCGGGCAATGTGCGGCAGTTGGAGAACGTGCTGTTTCAGGCGGTTTCGCTGTGCGATGGGGCGTTGGTTAAAGCGGAGCATATCCGCCTGCCGGACTATGGCGCGCCGCAGCCGTTGGGGGATTTTTCCTTGGAAGGCGGCTTGGAGGCGATTATGGGGCGCTTTGAAAAAGCCGTGCTGGAGCGCCTGTACAGCGAGCATTCCAGCAGCCGGCAGTTGGGCAAGCGGCTGGGGGTTTCCCATACCACCATTGCCAATAAGTTGAAGCAGTACGGCATGGGCAAGGAGTGAAGGCTAGCCCTCACCCCCAGCCCCTCTCCCGCAAGCGGGCGAAGGGAGTTCACTGTGTGGCGTCTGATACACCTCGTTCAACCACCATTGAACTGTTCCCTCGCCCCTGCGGGGAGAGGGCTAGGGTGAGGGGGCGGTCTTGAACGCATACCTACTACTTAAGTGCAATGGCCCAGCCCCATGGCCAGGCGTACAAAGCATCTGTCTGCGTTCTGCGTGATCACAGATCTAGGTATTGCGAGCATCTCTTCCCCGAGATGTTTCGACTGGGCGGCCCGATGGTCGCCTTTTTTTTGCCTGGAAGTTTTGCCACGCCCCTCTGCGACCATGGTCCTAAGCCGGTAAGACCATGGTCGAATGGTCCGCAGGGGAGGGGAGGTCTACAAAAGGCACCATACAAAAACAACTATTCACCGAGGTATCCCGATGAGTGCTGCATCACTGTATCCCGTACGTCCCGAGGTTGCGGCCAACACCCTGACCGACGAGGCGACTTACAAGTCCATGTACCAGCAGTCGGTGGTCAACCCTGACGGTTTCTGGCGTGAGCAGGCCAAGCGTCTGGACTGGATCAAGCCCTTCACGGCGGTAAAGCAGACTTCGTTCGACGATCACCACGTGGATATCAAATGGTTTGCCGACGGCACCCTTAACGTTTCGGCTAACTGCCTGGACCGTCACCTGGCCGAACGTGGCGACCAACTGGCAATTATCTGGGAAGGCGACGACCCCTCCGAACACCGCAACATCACCTACCGCGAACTGCACGAAGAAGTGTGCAAATTCGCCAACGCCCTGCGCGGCCAAGACGTGCACCGTGGCGATGTGGTGACCATCTATATGCCGATGATCCCTGAGGCCGTAGTAGCCATGCTTGCCTGTGCGCGCATTGGTGCTATTCACTCGGTGGTGTTCGGCGGTTTCTCTCCGGAAGCGTTGGCTGGGCGCATTATCGACTGCCGTTCCAAGGTGGTGATCACTGCCGATGAAGGCCTGCGCGGGGGCAAGAAAACCCCGCTCAAAGCCAACGTCGACGATGCGCTGACCAACCCGGAAACCAGCAGCATTCAAAAGGTGATCGTGTGCAAGCGCACCGGCTCGCCGATCAAGTGGAACCAGCACCGCGACATCTGGTACGAAGACCTGATGAAGGTCGCTGGCAGCGTGTGTGCACCGAAAGAAATGGGTGCCGAAGAAGCGCTGTTTATCCTCTACACCTCCGGCTCTACCGGCAAACCGAAAGGCGTGCAGCACACCACCGCTGGCTACCTGCTGTATGCCGCGCTGACCCACGAGCGCGTGTTTGATTACAAGCCGGGCGAAGTCTATTGGTGCACGGCCGACGTCGGCTGGGTAACCGGCCACAGCTATATCGTTTACGGCCCACTGGCCAATGGCGCGACCACGCTGCTGTTTGAAGGCATTCCCAACTACCCGGATATCACCCGTGTGTCGAAAATCATCGACAAGCACAAGGTCAATATCCTTTACACCGCGCCAACCGCCATTCGCGCCATGATGGCCCAGGGCAAAGCCGCGATCGAAGGTGCCGACGGTTCGAGCCTGCGCTTGCTCGGTTCGGTGGGCGAGCCGATCAACCCGGAAGCCTGGAACTGGTACTACGAAACGGTCGGCCAATCGCGCTGCCCGATTGTTGATACCTGGTGGCAAACCGAAACGGGCGGCGTGCTGATCAGCCCGTTGCCAGGCGCTACCGCGCTCAAGCCAGGTTCGGCAACGCGGCCATTCTTTGGCGTGGTGCCGGCCTTGGTGGATAACCTCGGCAACCTGATTGAAGGCGCGGCTGAAGGCAACCTGGTGATTCTGGATTCCTGGCCAGGCCAGGCCCGTACCTTGTTCGGCGACCATGACCGCTTCGTTGATACTTACTTCAAAACCTTCCGCGGCATGTACTTCACCGGTGACGGTGCCCGTCGAGATGAAGACGGTTACTACTGGATTACCGGGCGCGTGGACGATGTGCTGAACGTCTCCGGCCACCGCATGGGCACCGCCGAAATCGAAAGCGCCATGGTCGCCCACCCGAAAGTGGCGGAAGCCGCTGTTGTCGGTATGCCGCACGACATCAAAGGGCAGGGCATTTATGTCTACGTCACCTTGAATAACGGTGAGGAGCCTAGCGAGGCATTGCGCCAAGAGCTTAAGCAATGGGTGCGTAAAGAGATTGGCCCGATTGCCGCGCCCGATGTGATTCAGTGGGCGCCGGGTTTGCCGAAAACCCGCTCGGGGAAAATCATGCGGCGCATCCTGCGTAAAATCGCGACCGCTGAATACGACAGCCTGGGGGATATCTCCACCCTGGCCGACCCAGGTGTGGTGCAGCATTTGATTGATACCCACAAGGCGATGCAGCAAGCCGTGGCCTAACGTTTCAGGGTTTAAAAAAACGCCCGCCGACTAGGCGGGCTTTTTTTTGAGCCGAGCTAGGCAGGGAGATTTTTATCGGCATTCACCTGTGTGAAGAGCGGCAGTAACACCGCGCTTCATCACGGGGCAAACCGAAACACCGCGCCCGATTCTTGGGCGATATTTCCTACGGCAGAAAAATAATTAAACAGAGAACCCCAGCATTTATAAGGGTTGTGAAAAATAGGCATGAATAGTGCTGTAGCTACTGGTTTACCCTTGCTTCGTTTGCTGCCTTTTTTGGCGTCCTCTGTCAATAGTCCAAAACCCCTCCAAAGCCCTTTTGTAATTACTTGTCGCATTGAAGAAATATCGGCTTTGGGGCTGTCGTTAGAATGCCGCCACCCAGACGCCGCTACCTGTGCGTCGGCCGATGAGCTTCGTCCCTTCGGGTTACCACCCGGCAAAGATGGCGACTCTCCCTATAATTCAACGGTCGGCCTGTTAATCAGCTCACGACCTATTAAGGAGTCCACGATGAAGAAGCTCGCCCTTCTCGGCGCCCTGGCGGTGTCCCTGCTGTCGTCCCTGGCTATCGCTGATGATGCCAAACCTCTGCGTATCGGTATTGAAGCGGCATACCCACCGTTTGCCTTCAAGACTCCGGACGACAAAATTACCGGCTTTGACTACGACATCGGCATGGCCCTGTGCGAAGAGATGAAGGTGCAGTGCAAGTGGATCGAGCAAGAGTTCGACGGCCTGATTCCTGCGCTGAAAGTGCGCAAGTTCGACGCCATCCTCTCGTCTATGTCGATCACCGACGATCGCAAGAAGTCGGTCGATTTCACCGGTAAGTACTACTCCACCCCAGCCAAGCTGGCGATGAAGGCCGGTACCACCATCAACGACCCGCTGGCCGACCTTAAAGGCAAGAAAGTCGGCGTGCAGCGTTCCTCGGTATACGACCGTTACGCCACCGAAGTTTTCGCCCCAGCTGGCGCCGAGATCGTGCGTTACAGCTCGCAGAACGAAGTGTTCCTCGACCTGGCTTCCGGCCGCTTGGACGCCACCCTGGCTGACTCGGTCAACATCGACGACGGCTTCCTGAAAACTGATGCAGGCAAGGGTTACGCCTTCGCCGGTCCTGACTTCACCGACGAAAAATACTTCGGCGAAGGCCAGGGCATCGCGGTACGCAAAGGCGACACCGCGCTGCAAGAAAAAATCAGCGCCGCCATTCTGGCCATCCGCGCCAACGGCAAATACAAGCAGGTGCAGGACAAGTACTTCGCCTTTGACGTTTACGGCAAGTAACCCGCGCTAAACAGAAGAGGCACAGGCTCGATGATTGCGGGGTGTGCCACTTTTTATTTGTCCGGCTTTTTTTCTAAAGGCCTGCCTGCGACGGTTTTACGCCACCCCCCGCGTCGGCAGTTTGTTTCGCTAAGCATGTTTCTCTGACTTGTGGGCTTTTCCTATGCTCAACGGCTACGGCTCGACCATTCTTGATGGCGCATGGCTGACCATTTCCCTGGCGCTGACCTCAATGGCGCTGGCGATTGTGCTTGGTCTGATCGGCGCCGCTTTTCGTTTGTCGCCCATCAAGTGGCTGGCGCTATTAGGCGAAGCCTATGCCACGGTGATTCGCGGCATTCCCGATCTGGTGCTGATCTTGCTGATTTTCTATGGCGGTCAGGACGTGGTGAACCGCGTGGCGCCACTGCTGGGTTTTGAGGATTACATCGACCTTGACCCGTTCTCCACTGGCGTATTCACCATGGGCTTTATCTTTGGTGCTTACCTGTCGGAAACCTTTCGCGGTGCCTTTATGGCCATCCCCAAAGGCCAGAGCGAGGCTGGCGCCGCCTATGGCATGAGCGGTACGCAGGTGTTTTTCCGTGTGCTGGTGCCACAGATGATCCGTTTCGCCATTCCCGGGTTCACCAATAACTGGTTGGTGCTGACCAAGGCCACGGCGCTGATTTCCGTGGTGGGCCTGCAAGACATGATGTTCAAAGCCAAAAACGCCGCCGACGCCACCCACCAGCCGT
>NZ_JBBNAH010000649.1:0-1176 GCF_037994325.1 Pseudomonas sp. | reverse complement strand
CCCACCAATCATCAAAACAAGGCTTCGAGCGCAGAGAAGATTTCGTCGACAGCGCGGCCGGCATCGAAGCAAGCAACACCCTGACCTTGTCAGCCGGCCGCGATCTGATCAACAACGGCGGCAACCTCAGCGCGGGTGATGACGCCAAGCTCAGCGCAGCCCGCGACCTAATCATCACCAGCCAAAGCGAAACCGACAGCGCCGCCAACCGCGACGGCAAAGGCCATAGCAACCTCGAACAAACCACCCAACACGGTTCCTCCGTGCAAGTCGGCGGCAACCTTACCGCCAGAGCTGGGCGTGATCTGGCCATCGTCGCCAGCACCGTAAAAGCCGCAGGCGATATCCAGCTCACCGCAGAAAACGACCTCACCATCGCCTCTGCCGCTAACCAAACCAGCAGCGACAGCTACCGCAAAAGCGGCGGCAAAAAAGTTACGGTCCAAGAAAGCAAAGTTCGTCAGCAAAGCGCCGTAATCGAAGGCGGTGGCGGCCTATCTATAAGCGCAGAAAACAACCTAATCGTCAGTGCTAGCCAGCTCAAAGCCGACAACGACGCCTACCTCTACGCCGGCGACCAACTCGCCCTGCTTAGCGCCGAGAACAGCGACCACAGGCTCTACGACAAAAAGCAAAAAGGCAGCTGGGGAGCCAAGGAAACCCGCAAAGACGAAACCACCCGAGTTCGTAACGTGGGCACCGCTATCACCACAGGCGGCGACTTGAGCCTGGTGAGCGAAGGCGACCAGCACTACCAAAAAGCCACCCTGCACAGCGGCGCCAACCTCACCCTCGACAGCGGCGGCGCCATCACCTTTGAAGCCGTTAAAGACCTCGACCAAGAAAGCCACGAACGCAGCAAATCCGACTGGACCTGGACCAGCGCCAAAGGCAAAGGCACCACCGACGAAACCCTGCACCAGAGCCAACTGATCGCCACAGGCGAAACCATCATCCGCGCCGTTGATGGCATCCGCATCGACGTCAAACAGGTCGACCGGCAAACCGTCAGCCAAACCATCGACGCCATGGTCGCCGCCGACCCTGCACTCGCCTGGATCAAAGAAGCGGAAAAACGCGGCGACGTCGATTGGCGGCAGATCAAAGAACTGCATGACGCCTGGGACTACCAGAGTTCGGGGCTGGGCGCTGGCGCGGCGCTGATTATCGCCATCG
>NZ_JBBNAH010000648.1:0-18924 GCF_037994325.1 Pseudomonas sp. | reverse complement strand
GGTGTACACCCTGAGGATTCTGGTGCGGCAACGCCAGCACGGCGGAAAACTCTTCAGCGCGCTGACTCAGTCGGTGGCGTTCAAATACCAAGTCGTGACCAGCCTTGGCAATCGCTGCGGCCTCGTCGGGATGCGCCAGCAGGTGCGTGTACTTCTCCAGCAATTCCTCGACCGTGTCGTAGTGCACCACATTGACCATATCGACCAGCCCCAGCAGCGCATCCTCGGTCGGTTGGCGCTTGGCGAGCAAAATGCAGCCACAGGCCATGGCCTCGAAGTTCTTGGCCATGTACTCATTGAAGCCAATGTCGGCACTGAGGAAGAACTTGATGCGGTTAAGCACCGCCAGGTATTCGTCCGGGCTTTCGGTGCGCAGCAACTGCAGCGGCGTACTGGCCGCCACGCGGTCGAGCAGCTCTTTGCGCCGGCTGTACACCTGATTATTCACCCGACCGACAAAGGCCAAGTCGATATCACGCGGGCCGTTGAGGTTATGCAGGTGGGCGTCATCAAACGCCTTGGCGACAAAATGCGCACTCACCCCGCGCGAGCCAAAATAGTCGCGCACCGAAGCACTGGTGAAAATCACCGGGCTACCGTTGAGGGATTTAAAGAAGGTCAGAAATTTGGAGTGAAATTTACTTTCGCCCATAAATTCCTGATACGCGTCCTCTTCGTAATACACCAACCCTGGTAGCGCGCGAACGCGGGCAAAAGCATGGGCCACCCGGCGCAAGGGGATGTCGAACAACACCCGATCAAAGCCGGAAACGTCCAACTCCTTGAGCGTTTTCGGCAGCACGCGGATCTGCTCTTTCGACAGTTTGATCATCTGCGAACCAGGGTTTAGCTCAACCACCCGGTTGTACATGGTGTCCAGCGAGCGCGCGCGCTCCTGACGGTTGATGATCAAAATGCGCATACGCGTGCCCTCGCCTTCCGCAACAGCGCCGATCAACTGGCGCTTTCCTTGACCACCAGAATGTCTTCCATGATCAGGTACTGCAGGTCCGAGCCGAAGAACATATTCAGCGCATCGGTTGGCGAGCAAATCATCGGCTCGCCACGGCGGTTCAGCGACGTGTTCAGCGACACGCCATTGCCGGTGAGGTCTTCGAGGGCCTTCATCATGTCGTAGTAGCGCGGGTTGTACTCGCGCTTAAGCACCTGGGCCCGGGACGTGCCGTCTTCGTGCACCACTTCCGGCACGCGGGTTTTCCACTCTTCGGCCACTTCAAAGGTGAAGGTCATAAACGGCGCCGGGTGGTCGACTTTGATCATCTGCGGGCCGACGGTATCCAGCATCGACGGGCAGAAGGGGCGCCAGCGCTCACGGAACTTGATCTGTTCGTTGATGCGGTTGGCCACCCCGGCAATGCTCGGGCAACCAATGATCGAACGGCCGCCAAGAGCACGCGGACCAAACTCCATACGGCCCTGGAACCAAGCCACCGGGTTGCCGGCGACCATGATTTCAGCGATGCGCTGCGGCATGTTGTCGATCTGTTTCCATACCGGTTTGCTCGGATGGCGGGCGCAGGCGGCAATCACGTCTTCGTTGGAGTAGGACGGGCCGAGGTAAACGTGCTCCATCTTCTCCACCGGCACACCGCGCTTGTGCGAGATATAAGCCGCAGCGCCAACGGCCGTACCGGCGTCGCCGGAAGCCGGCTGTACAAACAGCTCCTTCACTTCCGGGCGGGCGATGATGCGTTGGTTGAGTTTAACGTTCAGCGCGCAACCGCCAGCAAAGGCGATCTTGCCGGTTTCTTTGAGAATGTCGCCCAGGTAGTAATCCATCATCTGCAACGCCAGCTTCTCGAACAGCGCTTGCATGCTGGCGGCGTAATGGATGTACGGGTCGTCGGCGATATCGCCTTCGCGTTTCGGACCCAGCCACTCGATCAGCTTGGGCGAGAAATAGAAGCCCTTGCCGTTCTCTTTATAGCGGCGCAGGCCGATGACGTTGGCGTACTCGGTGTTGATGATCAGCTCGCCGTTCTCGAACTTGGCCAAACGGGAGAAATCGTACTTGCTGGCGTCGCCATACGGCGCCATGCCCATGACCTTGAACTCGCCATCAAGCATTTCGAAACCGAGAAACTCGGTGATCGCGCCGTAGAGGCCGCCGAGGGAGTCCGGATCGAAGAATTCTTTGATCTTGTGGATCTTGCCGTTCTCGCCATAGCCAAAGAACGTGGTGGCGTACTCACCTTTGCCGTCGATGCCCATGATCGCGGTCTTCTCGGTAAAGCCCGAGCAGTGGTAAGCACTGGAGGCGTGAGCAAGGTGATGCTCAACCGGCTCGATTTTGATTTTTTTCGGGTCGAAACCCAGTTGCTCCAGGCACCAGACAATCTTGTTGCGGTAGCGCTTGTAGCGGCGGTTACCCATCAAAATCGCGTCTAGGGAGCGGTCCGGCGCATACCAGTAGCGCTTGGCGTAATGCCAACGCGCCTTGCCAAACAAGCTGATCGGGGCAAAGGGAATGGCCACCACATCAACATCCGAAGGCTTGATACCGGCCTGCTCCAGGCAGAACTTGGCCGACTCATAGGGCATGCGGTTCTTGGCGTGCTTGTCGCGCACAAAGCGCTCTTCTTCGGCCGCCGCGATCAACTTGCCGTCGATATACAAGGCAGCGGAAGGATCATGACTGAGGGCGCCGGAAAGGCCGAGAATCGTCAATGCCACGGGAAACCTCTTGCAACGACGCATGGCCAGTGGCCAGCGCGAAAAGTCGGACAACAGGCCGGGAAAACCACGGGCTGTCTGATAAAGCGGGGGATTATAGCCGCTGCGTTATGTTGGGCGCGAGCGTGGTGGCAGGCTGTGGCGGCGAGTACCGTCCGCCGGGGGAGTTATGGATTCCCGCCTGCGCGGGAATGACGGTTAATGCAGCAAAACCCTCCGTCGTCCCCGCGCAGGCGGGGACCCAGAGTTCTGCCTGCCACAGCGCAGGCCCCATAACAGCTTGCTCGGGCCGTACGCGCAGCCCCGGTTTGCTGGCGAGAACAAGGATGCAAGGCGACGCCCTGCTACTTTTCCGGCAACGCATAAGCGATTACATAATCCCCGCGCTCGGGCGATTGTCGGGCGCCACCGGCGCTGACGACGATGTACTGCTTACCGGTTTTCGGTGACACATAGGTCATCGGCCCCGACTGGCTGCCCACCGGCAGCCGCGCTTTCCACACTTCCTTGCCGCTGCCGCTATCGAACGCACGCAGGTAGAAGTCTTGAGTGCCAGCGAAGAACAGCAGGCCCGATTGGGTCGCCATCGACGCGCCAAGGGTTGGCATGCCAATCGGAATCGGCAGGTGCATTTTGATTCCCAGCGGGCCGGTGTCTTGCACGGTGCCAACCGGCACCTGCCAAACCAATTTGCGGGTTTTCAGGTCGATGGCGGACAGGGTGCCGAACGGTGGTTTCTGGCACGGAATACCGGCCACCGAGAGGAAACGTTCACGCATGGCGCCAAACGGCGTACCGGCTTGCGGCACCACACCCATTTCAATACCACTGGCCCCGGCAGCGATTTTCTCGCGCGGAATCATGTAGTTGGCCAGGCCCAGGCGCATATCGTTGACGAACATATAGTTGGTGGTCGGGTCCACCGACACACTGCCCCAGTTCATACCGCCCAACGAGCCAGGGAATTGCAGGGCGCGGTCCAGGCCTGGCGGGGTGTATACGCCTTCGTGGCGCATGCCTTTGAACTGAATGCGGCAGAGCAACTGGTCAAATACCGTGGCGCCCCACATGTCCGCTTCATGCAGTTGCTGGTTGCCAATTGACGGCATATCCACCGAGAACGGCTGGGTCGGCGAGTAACGTTCACCTGGCACATTGCCTTGCGGCACAGGTTTTTCATCGACCTTGGCAATCGGCACGCCGGTGGCGCGGTTGAGCAGGAATATTTCCCCCTGCTTGGTAATTTGAGCCAGCGCCGGCTGGGTGCCGCCGGCATCGTCCGGCACATCGTAGAGCAGCGGTTGCGCGGGAATATCGAAGTCCCACAGATCGTGATGGGTCATCTGGAAGTGCCATTTCACCGCGCCGGTGGCGGCTTCGACGGCGACGACCGAGGAGCTGTATTTATCGTCCAGCTCGGTGCGCTCACCCGCCCAGAAATCAGGGGTGGCGTTACCGGTTGGCAGATAGATCAAGCCGAGTTTCTCGTCATAGGCCATCGCCGACCACACGTTCGGCGTGCCGCGAGTGTAGGTCTGCCCTTCTGGCGGCCGCTTGGTGGTTTGTGGGTTGCCCGGATCCCAGGCCCAGACCAATTCGCCACTGTGCACATCGAACGCGCGCACCACCCCTGGCGGCTCGTTGGTGGAGAAGTTATCCGCGACGCGGCCGCCCACCACCACGACATTGCCGGCTACCAGCGGCGTCGAAGTCTGTTGGTAGTAACCGTCTTTGACTTCGCCCATATCGGTTTTCAAATCCACCGTACCGGCGTTGCCAAAGTCAGCGCACGGCTCACCGGTTTCGGCGTTAAGGGCGATCAGGCGGGCATCAATAGTCGGCAGGAAGATGCGTTTGGCGCAGGCCACTGGAGCCGCCACCTCACCCGCAGCGGCGGGCGCTTCCTCATAGAAACCCAAGCCACGGCAACGCTGCCAGTTCGGTGCCGAGCCTTTGGGGTCGAAGTGCCAGCGCTCTTTGCCGCTATCGGCATCCAGGGCAAACACCTTGCCGTAGGCGGTGCAGTGGTAAAGGGTGTCGCCGATTTGCAGCGGGGTGTTCTGGTCTTCGGCACCGGAACCGGTGCTCTGCGGCAGGTCGCCGCTACGGAAGGTCCAGGCCACTTGCAGCGTGTCGATATTGTCTTTGTTGATCTGGTCCAGCGCGGCGAAACGATCGCCATGGGTGGTATTGCCCCAGTGCTTCCAGTCTTTCTGTTCCTGGCCCTTAACCACTGGGGTCACGGCTGCCTGGTGGTCAGCCGCCACAATCGGGTTAAGCACAAAGGCATAGGCAGAGCCGGCCACAATCACAGAGGCCAGCAGGCCGCTCAACACGTACGCACCACGGCCATTGCCCTCATGCAGCTCAGGCGAGGCGCGCAGCAGGGTTGGATAGAGCAGCGTCACCACCAGACCGATCACAGTAAAAACAGCCAAGCGCGATACCAGCGGCCAGAACTCCAGCCCGGCTTCCCATACAGCCCAGATCACCGACAACAGCAGAACAATGCCGAATAACCAGGCGCCGTTGGGGTTGCCCTTGGTGATCAAGACACCAGCGCCCAGCGTGGCCACGCCACAGAGCACGAAGTACCAACTGCCGCCGAGCACCGCCAGGTAGCCACCGGCGCCGATCAGGTACAGACCAACCAAGGCTATCGCCACGCCGACCAGCACCAGCAGCCAACGGGCCAAGTCGCCTGCGCGGGGCCCTCCAACGCGTATCGGGTCACTCATACTCACTATCCTCTCGCTGTCTCAATCTGCCAGGCGCGCTAGCACCTAACGGAAAAACCAGGCGGCCGGCCACCGGCCAGTGCCGTAAAGGGCGCGGATTCTGCCCTGCATCCCTAGCGCATACACCTTGTGTGGCGTAGGTCATTAGCCCGCGAACAATCTGAAAAAAGCCGCAAACCCACTGGCAGAGCGGTTCGGCGGCGCGTGACTTTATGGTCGATAATCGCCCACTATGCTCAGCCCAGGACCGCACGGGCCTTTTCGGCCCTGTATAACGCCGGCGATGAATGCATTGAACCGACTGCCACCCTACTCCGTGTTGCTGACTGTATTCGCCGTTAGCACAGCCAACGCCGACACCTCATCGGTGCAACTCGACCCGCTGGTTATCACCGGCTCGCGACTGTCCAGCGCCAGCTTCGGCCTGCCCTTTTCGATAGATAGCGTAGATCGTCAGCAGATCAGCGACGGGCAATTGGGCATAAACGCCTCGGAAGTGCTCACCCGCGTCCCCGGTCTGGTGGTGCAGAACCGGCAGAACTACGCCCAGGATTTACAGATTTCGTCCCGTGGCTTTGGCGCCCGTTCCGCGTTTGGCGTGCGCGGTCTCAAGCTGATCAGCGACGGTATTCCGGCCAGCACGGCCGACGGCCAAGGCCAGGCCGCCACCTTTAACCTCGACACCGCCGAGCGCATCGAGGTGCTGCGCGGTCCGGCCTCTGTTTTATATGGCAGCAATGCCGGCGGCGTGGTTCAGGTGTTTTCCCGCGACCCCGAAGGCCCGGCGAAAGTCGGCGCCGACACCCTGTTCGGCAGCGACGGTATGCAGCGCAACCACCTCAGCGCCGAGGGCGGAAACAGCACCGCCGGTTTTCTCCTCGATGCCTCGCGCATGGACACCGACGGCTACCGCGACCACAGCGCTGCCCGTCGCGATCAGACGTTTGCCAAGCTGAACCTAAACCCCAGCCCCGACGACAAACTCAGCCTGATTTACAGCAGCCTGGAGCAGAACGGCACCCAAGACCCGCTGGGGCAAACCTGGGAAGCCTATAAAGCCGACCCGCGTTCGGTCACCGCCAACGCCGAGATTTACAACACGCGCAAAAGCATCGACCACCAGCAGTTGGGCCTTAACTACGAACACTACTTTGGCGAGGCGACGCTGCAGAACACGCTCTACGTGGGTAAGCGCAGCGTGATTCAGTACCTGTCGATTCCCCGCGGCACACCGTCCAACAACCTTTACGGCGGCGGTGTTGTCGCCTTCGACCGTACGTTCTACGGCGGCAGCCTGCGCTGGCTACAACCGTTAGGCGACATCGATCTGGTGTTCGGTTTGGATTACGACCGAAGCGAAGACGACCGCCAGGGTTACCAGAACTTCTCCGCCAACCGACTGGGAGTAAAAGGCGAACTGCGCCGCGACGAGAAAGACACCGCCACCAGCCTTGATCCCTATGCCCAAGCCACCTGGAAAATCGGCGACTGGACCCTGCAAGGCGGCCTGCGCTACAGCACGGTGGAAATTGATGTCGACGACCGTTACCTGGTCAACGGCGATGACAGCGGCAACCGCCGCTATGAGCAAGCCAACCCCTCGCTAAGCCTGGGCTACGCCTTTACCCCGGAGCTCAACGGCTATATCAGCGTTGGCCGAGGCTTCGAAACACCCACCCAAGGCGAACTGGCCTACGCACCAAACAATACCACTGGGGTGAACTACGACCTCGACCCATCCACCAGCAAGCAATACGAGTTGGGGCTAAAGGCCTTGATTGGGGAAAGCACACGGGTCAATGCCGCGGTGTTTCAGATCGACACCCGAGACGAAATCGTCGTGTTCGCCAACAGCAACGGCCGCACCAGCTACCAAAACGCTGGCCCAACCGTGCGCCGCGGCGTTGAGTTGGGCGTGGAAAGCCAGCTTAACGAACAATGGAGCGCCAACCTCGCCTACAGCTACCTGGCCGCGCAATACGACTCCAGCTTTGTCAGCGGCGCGCGCACCGTCGACAGCGGCAATGACCTGCCCGGTGTACCGCGCACCACGCTGTTTGCCGAACTCAATTGGCAACCGGTTGAGGGCATCAGCACGGCCATCGAAGGCTTGTACCGCAGCAAGGTGTATGTCGAAGACAGTAACAGCGCCAAACCGGCGCCGGCCTACAGCGTCTTCAACTGGCGCGCGCGCTTTGAGCAGCAGTTAGGGCCGTGGACCGTGCACCAGCTGGTGCGGTTGGAGAACGTGCTGGATAGGCAATATGTCGGTTCGGTAATCGTTGGCGACGGCAATAGCCGTTACTACGAAGCGGCACCGGGGCGCAGTTGGTATGCAGGCGTTGGTGCTTCGTACCAATTCGACTAATCAACCTGCACCGTGGGCATTTCCAGAGCCGGTCAAGCGAGCTGGCCTAGCGTTTTATCCGTCTGCCGGTGACGGCCATTCGGCGCCTGCAAGGCGCGGCCCAGCACCATGGCAGCAGGCAGCAACACCAGCGGCCAGAGCTCGTCTGGGTTGCCAATAATCAGGCTGCCATCGAAGTTAAGCATGACCAGTGAGCAAGCCAGGAATACGCCCCAGGCATCGCGAAACCGCCAGGCGTAGACCAACGTGGCAGCCATCACTGCGACAAATAGCACAAGGGCCGGCGCCCCGGCATACACCCCAAGCGCTACGAAGATATTGTGCGGGTGCATGATCGGCATGCTTCCAGCCAGTAGCGCTGTGGTGTGGAAACCCGTGCCGCAGCCCAGCAGCCAGCCACAGTTCTGCCATTCGCCGAGCATGATGCGCAGGATCTCGCCACGGTAAGAGTCGCCACGCGCCCACAGGCTGTGCCACCAGGATTGCTGGTAGATAATCGCTAGCGCTGCAGCCCCCACCACCGCTCCCGCCAACAAGACCCGCGCCGTTAGCCTGGGTTTATGCCGCACGCCATATAGCAGCCACAGACAAAGTAGAAAGGCCCCGCCGACCAAGGCCGTCCGGGTTTGCAGCACAAACGCCACGGCCACTAATGCCAGCAAGACCGCCGCCACGCCTTCAATCCAGCGCTTGCCTCGTACCCAGCTCGGCATCCCCAGCCCCAGGGCGCTGACCAGCCAGGCACTGGTGTACACCACGTTATCCAGACGCGCGGGCAGCAAAGCCAAACGGTTACCGGGCAGATAGTGGCCGCTGCTCCAGCTATAGAACGCACTCACATAGATGTACCCACACAGCATCCAGAACTGCGCACGTACAAACTGTTGGCGGCGGAACAATTGCGGGTCCGTTAGCGCGGCCACCACCAGCACAAATAACAGCGTATAGAGAATGTGCTTATAAAATTGCCAGCTACCGGCAATCATTGCCGGCAGCAGAAACCAGGCGAGGAACACCAACCAGCCAATCACCAGCGGCTCTTTCACAAGCCCACGGCCCGGTGCCTTAAGCAAAAAGAGCGCGCCGGGCAACGCGATCAGCGCGTAAAAAATCGTGTTGGTCAATTTCGCCGACGGCCCCAGCACGTAACTGAGCAAAAACACGCACAACGCCAGGTTGAAATACAGCGCTGTAGCGTTTGCCTTCAAGCGCTCAAACACCATGAGCCAACCATCCCGCAGCCAACCCCAGTACCAGTACCGCGAGTAATTTGACCCGATCACGGCGCCTGCGCCGCTGTTTGTCTGCGCGCTCTTGCGGCACCTCAACATGGCCGGCAAAACCGGTGTGCAGCACCGCGTCGTTTTCCACAATCAAGGCGTAACGGTTTTCGTCGGCGTAGAGGCGCGACAAGGCTTTTTCACCCGCGAAGCGGGCATAGGGTGCGTGTTTAAGGTAGTCCGCACGGCGCCGTAGCCCGGGGTTAAGCGAGAAACCTTGCCAGTCATTTTTGTGCGAACCCACGACATAAAACGGCACGCCATCAAGCACCTGACGTTTATTGAGAAACAGGTAAGGGCTGTGGATGGCAAGGTCATGGTGGTAGCTACGCAGCCATACCTGAAGGGCTTGCGGGTCCGCTTCAAGGAGCAGTCGCGAGTCTTCGATAAACCCCTCGCGGTAGAACTCCCAGTCATCCTCGCAGTGGAATATCCACGGCGTTTGCACCTGTTCATAGGCCAAGTCGATGGAGCGCAACTGCCCCAAGCGCGGCATATTGATGAAGAACTGAGTGTGCTCGCGCCAGTGCTCAGGAATGCACGCTTCAACCGCGCGATTACCGGAATCTTCGGTGATAAACACATGACGAATGGACGTGGTATTGAAGCGATCAAGCGTCTCCAGGGTGCGTTTTAGTAGCTCGAAACGACCGCAACTGGTCACCACTACCGAGATATCACTGTTTTCGCTAAACAACATAGGTGCGTAACTAGTCTCTCAATGAACGGCGTGCCGCCCGAGTTTAAAAACCTAAGGCCAACCGTAGTTTTTCTTGCCAATCCATATCTTTGCGCGCTCGCAACGGAGCCTGCATGCACGCCACCACGGCGTGGCCAATGGCACGAAAGCTGTAACGCTCCTGCACCAACGCCTGACCAGCCGCCGCGATAGCGTTACCTAACTGCGGCTCTGCACGCAGCCGCGCCAACTTTTGCAGCAGCTCTTCACGGCTGCGGTACAACACCACGTTGTGCAGGTCGACAAATCCCAGCGCGTGGTTTTCCTCATGGCCTTGATCAAACACCAGCAACACGCAGCCGCAGGCCATGGCTTCAAAATTCTTGATCATGTATTCGCCCATGCCGACATCGGCGCTGACGAAGAAACGAATGCGGTTAAGCGCCTCGCCGTACTCCTCACCAGACGCTGTGCGCATGATCTGCAAGTCCTGCGCCTCGGCTATGGACGCCAGCATCGCCGTTCGCCCGTTATAGGCCACACTGTTCAGGCTGCCGACAAAGGCCAACTCGATATCGCGCTCACGCTGACGATTGTGCAGCAGCGTCTGGTCGTAGCCCTTGGGCACAAAGTGGGCATCCACACCCTCGTCACGTAAGCGCTGGCAGACCCCATACCCCGAACTGATTACCCGCGCCCACGGCAGCTTGCGGTAGTAGGCGCTAAACGTGCCGGTGTATTTGCAGGGGATGTAATTCTGGTAGGCGTCGTGTTCGAGAATCACCAGATTGGGCAGGCTGCGGATAAAACCGACCTGGCGGATTTCTTTCTTGAAGCGCAAAAACAACACGATGCGCTCGTAGTGGCTGACCTCGACATGCTGGCGAAAGTAGCCGCGCAGATCAGCCTGCTGCTCGCGGGTCAGCTCGCGTCTGTCGCACTCGCAACACTCGGCGATACCGTCATACAGGCGATCAAGAATGGCCCGCTGCGTTTTTTGCACCAACAGCAGAACCCTCACACGCCGCCTCCTTTGCTCGGGTACCGGGCAACCCAGAACAACTCATGCAGGCGTACCGCTTTGCGGAAAAATTCGTTCTGCCCATAAACCGGCAACGCCCGCCCGGCCAGAAAGCGCTGGATCAGCCGGCGCAATTGGCGTTTGAGCGGCGCAGGCGGCTGTAGGTCATGCATCATGCCCAGCGACATGGCCTTATTGCACTGCCGCTCGGAGGACATATTCAGCGACCAGGGACACAGCGGCTCCTGGCTGTGCAGTTGTGGTGGCAAGGCCACGCCGCGCCCGCTCGCGCCCATTGGCCAGCGGTCGTTGTCGTGCAGGTGATTGGCATAGTGCAGCAAGGTTTGCGGCTGCCAATTAGTGCGGCTCAGCGCCTGCATCACCGCCTGTTGTGAACACAGATGATCGGGGTGTGGGTCGAAGCGCGGATGGGGCAAAACGATGACTTGCGGCTGAATTTGCTCAATCAGCTCACAGAGATCGTTGACCAGGTTGCGCCAGGTCGGCAGACCGTCCTGGTCACTGGCCAGGGTGAACCGGTTGAAACGGCGGAAGTAGCGGGTGTCGCTAAGCTCAGCTTCGCGCGAGGCAATCGCCTGCTCGGGCGTCGCCTGCATGGCCGTCAGCTGCATGCAAAAGTAGCCCAACTGAATACAACGCTCCTGCGCCACTCCGGCCCACAACGGCACGCTGATGCTGTCCCAGGCGCGCAGCGAGCCCTTCAGGCGCGCGGCGTCACCGCCCGCAAAGCCCATGTGCTGATAGTGCTCGGTTTCAATTTCACCGGCGGTAATGGTCACAATCCAGCTCTGTGCCTGGCTATACAAACCAAACGCCGCCAGCTCGGCATCGTCGGCATGTGGAGCAATGACCAGCACGCGCTGGCTGCGGTAGTCAGGGTGGCGCAGCACAGACAACTCAACAGTCTCTGCCACCGAGCAAAAACGGCCTTTGAGCATCAACTTGCCTGCGGCCAATGCGGCGTGCTGGCTGGTCAGATTCAGGTAACGCACGCCGCGCACACCCCGTTCGAAATCCTGGCAATCGGCGAAGGTGCCCGCAATCAGCACGCCCGGATCAAGCCAGTGGCCCAGCCAAGCGGACTTGAGGCTGACCTTGAGAATCAACGTGTCGCCCTCGGCGAGTGCCAGGCTATCCGGCACCTGCAAGCGCCCGCCCACGAGCCTCAGGCTGACTTGCTCATCAGCCTGCAGTTGGTAGTCGTAGTCGCTTCTTGGCGAGTAGAACAGATGGTCGGCAAACCAGGCTTCATGCGCGACCCAGCCCAGCACCGCGAGTAGCGGCGGCAGCCACCAGGCCACCAGCACTCCTAAGGCCAGCAATAGCAAAAGGCCTACTACCAGCCCGATACGTTTATTGCGCCGGTGGCGTTTGAGCAATTGCTGCTTACGATTGGGCACGCTGTTCATACGTAAAACACCGGAACCGGCGTGCACCAGCGCGCTTTGTATTCACGGTCGGCGCGCCCGAACGAGTAACGCAAGGGCTTGCCAGCGGCGCGGGCCTGCTCCCAGGCACTCTGGGTATTGAGAAAACTCAATACGCTGCCGGGGCTGAAGTCGCGTGTTTGCGGGTCGACACCACCGTTGATGAACTCGACGCTGATCCACTGTGGCGCTTCCACGCGATACACCAATTGCACGGCAATCGGTGCGCCGCCGAGAAAAATGACCGAGCCAATTAACAGCTCGCGTAAACGCTCCAGCACCTCAGCCATATGCTCGGCCCCGGTGGCGGCGAACCCCCAACGGCGCTGGAAAAGCTCACAGTAGATGCCCGCCAGCTCAACGCTGGAGAACTCACCAACGGCACTCACGACCGCCCCCGCCTCCTCCAGCACACGCAATTCACGGCGCTGGTTGTAGCGAAACTTCTTCGACAACTCCTCCGGCGTACGCGCCATGGCCAACCGCTCGGCCTGCAGCCTAAGGCTGGCGAAGCGCCCTTTATTTAGCGTCGACAAATAACGCCCACGGTGGCGCAGCGGCGCCTGGGCATTGTCCGCAGCCGGCAAAATCAGTTCGGCATTACCGAGGTCAAACAGGCCTTTTTTACCCCGGCGCTTGAGTACGCTTTTGGACAGCGCCAAGTCGCGCCCCCAAGTGGGAATCGCCGCCTGTAGCTGACCCTGTTGCCGCCAGCCGAGATAACGCACAGGAATCTGCGCCAGATCCGCCAGACGCTCCACCACCAGCGGGTGGGTCGCCACACTGCCACCAAAACGCTGCCAGGCATCGGCATAACCGGCAGCATCAATCGCCTCCCAACCGCGCTCGCGCCAACTCTGCATAGGGTTAAGCATCACACCCTCGCCGTCAGGTCGACGACCTGCGGTAACTGCCAGAATGCCGCACGCCCTGCACCGTCGCAGAAACGCTCAGCCAAACGTTCGTGCATTCGCTTTGCGCACAGCTGACGCTGCTGTTCATCCCAGGCAGCCAGATGCTGCAAGCTCTGCGACAGACACTGCACATCGCGCAGCGGAAACAGCGTGCCCACGCCGTTCACCACCTCGCGGGCACCCCCGCAGTCGGTAGCCACCAACGGCACACCAGCGGCCATGGCCTCCAGCAAGACCATGCCAAAGGGCTCGTGGTCCGAGCTCAAGGCGAACACATCAAAGGCACGGAAATAACAGCGCGCATCGGCCACCTGACCGAAAAACCGCAGTCGGTCGGCAATATTCAACTCGCTGGCGAGCTTCTTTAGCGGCTGCTCCAGGCGGCCGCTGCCGAGGATGGCCAACTGGCTGTTCTGCGGCAGGCCCGGTAGGGCGGCAGCGAAACCGTGAAGCAATGTGGCCTGATCTTTGTCCGGATGCAGGCGGCTAACATTACCCACCACCCAGGCATCTGCAGCTAAACCCAGCCTGGCGCGGGCGTCGGCAGCCGGCAGTTGTTGGCCCTGCAGGGCGGCGATATCAATGCGGTTATACAAGGTTGCAATGCGCTGCGGCGACCAGCTCGGCAGGCAGCGGCGTATATCGTCGCGGACCGCATCGGACACCCCCAGCAGACTCAAGCGCTGGCGAAACAGATGGGCAAATAGTTTGCGAGTAGGCCGCTGGTAGTCAGCGAAGCCATGGTGCACGCCAATCACCGGCAAGCACGTGGCCAGCAAGGCGATGTACACCGGCTTGAAACGATGGGCGATGCAAAAACTGAAATTACGCGACGCGACAAGCTTGCGCACGTCCCTTATGGCCCCGAGTTTCAGGCCGCGAATAGCCTGCGAGCGGTACTCGAGAAACACCACGTCATCGCTGGCGCAGGCGGCCGCTACGTCGGCATCAGCAGCCCCGGTGAGGAACACCGTAGTTACCCGATACGCCGTGCCGGCAAACAGGCTGGCGTATTGGCGGGCACAGTCGAGAAAGGGCGCGTCATAACTGTGGCAAAACTGCAGCACAGAGCGCTCGGCCGCGCGCGTCATGGAAAGACGCGCCCACTATGGAATACGTGGGAACCACCACGGCGAAGCAAGGGCGCCACGGCGCGATACGAGAAAATCGGCGATGCAGTCATGACAGCGAAGCCTGCAGAGAAAGAGAGCTGCAAGCTTGCTTAATCAGCCCGCGCGCATATGCCGGCTCTGTCCCATAGCGCGCGCTGAAAGCTGCACGTTATGCGCTAGCAATTTCCCAGAGTAGGCCAGCCCGGCCTTTAAACTCGCGGCAAGCGCTGATCCAATAGTTGATACAACGCCGACCCGCTAGCCCAATTGCGCAAAAACCGCGCACGGTCACGGGCGTAGGCTTTGGCAAAGCTGGCTTGGTTGCTGTGCTGCTGCATGGCATCGAGGTCGATCAGGGTCCACTGCTCCCGGTACCAGAACAGGTTATGACCTTTGAAGTCACCATGACTGATGCGCTCGCGGATCAGCGCGGCAAACAACTGGTCGAGCGCCAGCAGGTCACGCTCAGGCGGCGCGCTATGCAGGTACGGCGAGAAACGCGCGATGAGGTCTTCGCCGCCGCAGTACTCCGTCAACAGGTAAGCGCGACCACGCAACCAGCACCAGCGCCGTTCGATAACCGCCAGTGGCTGCGGCGTGGCGATACCCAACACCTGCAAACGGTTACCCTCCACCCAGCTGTGCCAGGCCCGGCTCGGCCGCCAGAAGCGCTTAAGCCAGTGGCCAATGCCTTTGATGTTGTAGCGCTTGAGCACCGTCGACGTGCCGTTTACCTCAACACCAGCCACGGTCGCGGTGCCACCGTTTTTAAACGGCTTGCCCTGTTTGATCGCCTGGTCTGGGTCGTCCAGCAACGGACCAATTTCGTCGGCACGTTCGCGGCGCACCACACGCAAACCAAAGGCGCCGATCTGGGCGCTGAATAGCGAACAGTCACGGGCGATCTTTTTCAGGTAATCACGCAGCCGCCATTTGCGCACGGTGGCGACTTCGGCCAGCAGCCGCTCCAGCGGCAATGCATGCTCGCCGTTTACCAGCAGGTAATGGATAAGCAGTTCTTCGATAAACGGATCAAGGCTCACCGGCAGTTGGGCGAAGAACATGCCCAGGTTGCGCAATACGGCGGGCAGCGACAGCGGCTGCCCAGGCGTTTCGGCATTAACGCCGCCGCCATCAATCAAGTACAACGCGTCGTCGCGGCGCAGCAGGTTGTCCAAGTGCAGATCAGACTGCCACAAGCCCTTGCTGTGCAGCTGGGCAATGCAGCCCAAGGCTTGGCCAAGCACGGCTTGTTGAGCATCGGACAACGGCGCCTCATGGGCTACCGCCTGCCAGGCATCGTTAAGGCTGACGGCCTGCTCGATAAACTCGAACAGCAGCCAACCACCGGCACCCGCTTGAAAGCCCTCAGCGAGCAGCGTCGGGGTAAGCATGCCTTGATCAGCCAAGCGGCGAGCGCCCGCGCATTCGCGGTGAAAATGCCGTTCGGCCTTACTGCCCACCAGTAACTTGGCCAGCACCGTGCGCCCTTGCCAGGTGGCCTGGCCGACATAGCGCTGCCCCGGCAATATCCGCAGCCAGCGCTCCAGCTGCAGGGTTTGTGCGCCGATTTCAATCTGCACCGGCAGCGCAGGCGAGCGCCCGGCCGCCGCCAGCTGGGCCAGATTCAATGCCGCGCCTCCTTATGTTTGCGCCGCGCGCCCAGGCGGTTGCGCCAGTCGTTGGGGTCGCCGCCGGAGCCTACGTAACTCTGAAGGAACGACCAGACTTCGGTTTCGCTCCAGCTGCCAGCGCGGCGCAATAACGGCTCAAGGTCTTTGATGCGGTCGCGTTTGCCGAATACCAGGCGACGGTTTTTTTCCAGGTCGATCAGTTGCGCATCAAAGCCATCACCGGCCTGGCGCAGAAAAATATGTTTGGGGTAGAAACAGCCGTGCATTTGCTTGGCATCGTGGAGTTTGCGCGCCAGTTCGCCACAAGCACGCAGAATGGCCAGGCGCTGTTTTTCATCGCGCGCAGTCCAGTCCAGCAGCCAATGCTCAAGGTCTTGCCAGCCGTCCAATGCCCGCGTCAGCAATAACGCGCGGCGCTCGCCCGCGACTTTGCGCTCGGCAAAAAATGCCGCGCGTAAGGCCGGGATGCCGAGCTTCTGGTAGCGCTGAATATTGCGCAGTTCGCGGGCAAAGGTCGGCTCGCCAAACGGATGCAGCCAGCTGCGGGTCAGGTAGTTGGTCTGGCGTTTGAGGTAGTACGCCACGCCATCAAGCTCCAGGCGCGACACCGAGCTGTAACCGCCACGCTCGGTATTGGGCTCATCGACCGCAGCCAGTTCAAGCGCCCACAACGCCTCGAACGAGTCGAGCTGATGGGCCTGCAATACGCCGCGATCCTCGGCGGCGATAAAGTCCTTCATTCCCGCCCCTCGAAAAACCGGGTGATTTCACCGATATGTTTTTTGTCGCTGCCGCTCAGCCGCGTGCGTTCGCTGTATTGCAGATAAAAACGCAAACGCTGGGTGCGCGACAGCTTGTACTTGGCGACTTTATCCAGGCAGGCCAAATCTTTGGTAATACGCCGGCGCAGCAACGGCCCGTACCAAAAACCACCGGCCGGGCAATCGATAAAGAACAACTTGCCCTCGGGGTTGACCAGCAAGTTGCGCCACTTCAAATCGTTATGGGTAAAGCAATGCCCATGCAGTAGGCGCGTAGCGTTGGCCAGCTGCTCGCTGATAGCGGCCACCCAGTGCCGATCACGCAGACGCGCGTCGTTGTGCTTGGCCATATAGGCCAGGTCTTCGGTGCCAACCAGCTCGCGGGTTATCAGGGCACCACGGGCAAATACGCCATTGCTGCGTTCCAGCCCATAGGCCACCACAGGCGCGGTAGGAATGCCCCAGCGGGCGAAGTGTTTGAGGTTTTGCCATTCGGCCTTGACCCGCGGGCGGCCGAGGTAACGGCGCAGGCCTTTGCCAGCGCCACGGTAGCGTTTGACGTAATAACGCACGCCCTCGACCTCGACGCGAATCACGTCGGAAAGCGGGTCTCGGGTGATGCGCTCGCCGTGCATGGCAAACACCGTTTCCAGGTCGGCAAATGCGGCGGCGACTGCCGGCGAGGCGTCGTCGCTTACCCGCCACTCACTCATTGCCAGCACCCGGCGCATATTTGCGCGCGTAGCGGGCCAGGAGTTTTTCCGCTTTGGCCTCAAGCCAGCACAGAAGAGCGGCCTCGTTACGGAGAATTTCCCGCAAGCTATTTGGACCGCCAGCGGCCCGAAAATAGGCACGTAAAAAGCGCAGCTTGTCGCGTTGGGTCAAACCGATACCCAGGGCGGAAAAGTACAGCCCGGCGAGGTCTTTGTTGCGCCAGCGCGGGGTGATTGTGGCCCGGCTTTGCGCGCGGTGCAGGTCGATCACCGAGAGCTTGAAATCGTCTGGCGTCACGGGCTTATCGGTATGCAGCAAGAAGTGGCAGATATAGCAGTCGCGGTGGTTAACCCCGGCCTTATGCATCATGCCGGTCATACGTGCGACCTCGGCAATCAGCGCCCATTTCAGCCGTGACTCAGGTGGCTGGGCCAGCCAGTTAACGCTGTAGTCTTCCAGGCTAATGGTCGGCGCCAACTCTTCGGTGACGATAAACGAATGCTGCTCGGCCGGGTTGCTGCCGCGCTCGCCGTAGGCCACCGAGGTCATGGTGGGCACACCGACTTCGGTGAGGCGCTGAATGGCTTGGTATTCCTGCCCGGCACCGAGCACCGGCAGCTTGGCCGTGAGCAGGTTTTTGAAGATTTCGCCCCAGCCGACACCACGGTGAATTTTCACAAAATAGCCACGACCGTCGACTTCGGTGCGCAGTGTGCGGCGCGCTTCCAGCTCGCGGTATACCTGGCCTTGCAGACGTTCGACTTCAACGAAGGCATCGCGGCCGGCCCACAGGCGCTTGAACGGTTCAGCCAGAATCAACTTCACGCCTGCTTCTCCGCCAGAATCACATCCGCCGCGCGTTGCGGCAGGCTATATAGGTCTGCGCTGTCGGCGAAGGCCAAGCCATTGGCGGCCCATTTCGCCCGCAGCGCGTCGTCTTCAAGCATGCCTTGCAAGGTGCTGTTGAGCTGTTCTTGCTGGAACGGGCTGGCAACCACCCGACCGCAATCAGCCTCGCGGATGTAGTGGGCATAACCGCATACATCGGTAACCAGCACCGGCAACCCGGCCACCAGCGCCTCGAGCAAAACGGTGCCGGTGTTTTCGTTGTACGCCGGGTGAATCAACAGATCGGCCCCCAGCAAGAAGCGCGGAATATCGCTGCGGCCTTTAAGAATCTGCACCTGCTCGCTAATGCCCAATGCCGCGACTTGCAGCAGGAACGGCTTGGGATCGTCCTGGCCAATGGCGATCAGCCGAGTGCGCTTTTTCAGCTCCTTGGGCAGTGCGGCGACGGCTTTCAGGGTGCGGTCCAGACCTTTGGTTTTAAACCCGGAGCCGATCTGCACCAGCAGCAAGTCGTCATCTGCCAGTTTGAATTCCTGGCGGAAATCAGCGCGAATTTCAGCCGCATTGGCCGGCGCTCTGCGGTCTGCAGCAATGCCCGGCGGCAGCAGGTGAAAGCGCGCAGCCGGGGTGGCGTAGTGTTTGACGAACAGCGGTTGCTGCACTTCGGAAATCATCAGCACTTCAGTCTTGGCGCCCGGGGCAAAGACTGAAG
>NZ_JBBNAH010000647.1:0-4885 GCF_037994325.1 Pseudomonas sp. | reverse complement strand
GATTATTTCCGCCACGTTGTTTGAGCGCATCGTCGGCATGTCGATGAAGCACCGGCCCAAACGCGTCGGCAGCTTTGCGCAGAACATCCATGAATTTCAGACCCTGCGCGATTTCCTCGCCTCGCTGACCCTCACCAGCCTGATCGACCTGCCGTTTACCTTGCTGGTATTGCTGGTCATCGCCTTGCTTGGCGGGCACTTGGTGTGGATTCCGGTCATGGCCTTTCCGTTGGCCTTGCTGATCAGTTGGGCGTTGCAAAAACCGCTGACCGAAACCATTGAGCGCAGCATGGCCCTGGCCGCTGAGCGGCAATCGAGCCTGATCGAAACCCTCGCCGGCCTCGACGCAGTAAAGGTCAACAACGCCGAAAGCGAGCGCCAGTACCAATGGGAGCAAACCATTGGCACCTTGAGCCGCCTGGAGTTGAAGGCGCGCATGCTGTCCAACCTGGCGATGAACTCGACCATGCTGATTCAGCAGTTGGCCGGGGTGATCATGATTATTTTCGGCGTGTACCAGATCATCGACGGCAACCTGAGCATGGGCGGTTTGATCGCCTGTTACATGCTCAGTGGCCGCGCATTGGGGCCGTTGTCGCAACTGTCCGGGCTGCTTAGCCGTTACCAGCAAGCCAAGGTCACCATGAACTCGGTGGACCAGATGATGGACCTGCCGCAAGAGCGCCAGGCCGACGACCGCCCGCTGACCCGCTCGCGGGTGCAGGGCGCCATCGAATTGCGCGGGCTCAACTTTAACTACCCGCAGGCGCAAAACACCGCGTTGATCAACATGAACCTGGTGATCCGCCCCGGCGAAAAAATCGGCATCATCGGCCGCAGCGGCTCAGGCAAAAGCTCGTTGGCCAAGTTGCTGGTTGGCCTGCACCAAGCCGACTCCGGCAGCCTCTTGGTGGACGGTGTGGATATGCGCCAACTGGACATCAGCGAGCTGCGCCACAACATCGGCTACGTCCCGCAAGACATCCATCTATTCAGCGGCACCCTGCGCGACAACCTAGTCAGCGGCGCCCGTTACGTTGAAGACGAGTTGGTGCTGCAAGCGGCTGAGTTGGCCGGCGTTCATGAGTTCGCCCGGCTGCACCCGCAAGGTTATGAGCTGCAAGTGGGCGAGCGCGGCCATCAGCTTTCCGGTGGCCAACGGCAGAACGTTGCCCTGGCTCGTGCGTTGTTGCTTGATCCGCCGATTCTGTTGCTCGACGAGCCCACCAGCGGCATGGACAACACCGGTGAAGTGCACCTCAAGCAACGCCTGCAAGCGGTGATCGCCACCAAGACCGTGCTGCTGATTACCCACCGTTCTTCGATGCTCGACCTGGTCGACCGCCTGCTGATTATCGACAAGGGTCAGATCATTGCCGACGGCCCGAAAAACGCTGTTATGGAAGCTTTGAAGAAGGGGCAGATCAGTGTCGCTTAACTCTCTTGCCCGTTACTTCAAAGGTCGCGATTCGCTGGATGATCAGCCGCTGCCAGAGCTCAACAAAGCCCTGGTGGAAGACGCGCCGCGCGTGGTGCGCCTGACCATCTGGGGGCTTATCGGCTTCTTCGTGTTTATGCTCGGCTGGGCGCATTTTGCTCAGATTGACGAAGTGACCCGCGGCGATGGCAAAGCCATTCCCTCGTCGAAGATTCAGAAAATCCAGAACCTGGAAGGCGGCATTGTCGCTGAGCTGTTTGTCCATGAAGGGCAGATCGTCAAAGTCGGCGATCCGCTGCTGCGCTTGGATGACACGCGCTTTGTCTCTAACGTCGGCGAAACCGAAGCCGAGCGCTTGGGCTGGCAACTGCGCGTTGATCGTCTGGTGGCCGAGACCGAGGGTAAGCCGCTGGTGATCAGCGACGACATTCGCGCCAAGGTGCCGAGTCAGGCCGAAAGTGAATTGCAGTTGTACCAAAGCCGCCAGCAACAACTCAGCGATGAAGTGGCCGGCCTGCAACAGCAACTGGTGCAAAAGCAGCAAGAACTGCGCGAGTTTGCCTCCAAGCAGGAGCAATACCGCAATAGCCTGAACCTGCTGCGCCAGGAGATCGCCATGTCTGAGCCATTGGTGGCCCAGGGCGCGATTTCGCAAGTGGAAGTGCTGCGCCTGAAACGCGCCGAAGTGGAAAACCGTGGGCAGATGGACGCCACCAGCTTGGCCATTCCGCGCGCGCAATCGGCCATCACTGAAGCCGAACGCAAGATCGACGAAACCCGTGGCAAATTCCGCAGCGACGCGCTAACGCAGTTGAACGAAGCGCGTACCGAACTGAGTAAGTCGCAAGCCACCGGCAAGGCCCTGGAAGACCGGGTAAACCGAACCCTGGTGACCTCGCCCGTGCGCGGTATTGTTAAAAGCCTGCTGGTCAACACCATTGGTGGGGTGATACAGCCGGGCAGTGATTTGGTTGAAGTGGTGCCGCTGGACGACACCCTGCTGGTGGAGGCAAAAATCCGCCCGCAAGACATTGCCTTTTTGCACCCAGGCCAAGAAGCCATCGTTAAATTCACTGCCTACGACTACACCATTTACGGCGGTCTGAAAGCCAAGCTGGAACAGATCGGTGCCGACACCGTTACCGATGAAGACGGCAAAAACACCTACTACCTGATCAAACTGCGCACCGACAAAAGCCACCTGGGCACCGAGGAAAAACCGCTGTTGATCATTCCAGGCATGGTGGCATCGGTGGATATCATCACCGGCAAGAAAAGCATCTTGAGCTACCTGCTCAAACCCATTCTGCGGGCCAAGGCTGAGGCGCTGCGCGAGCGTTAATCGGCGTACTGGGCGATAACTGTGTGCGTCCTGGTGCGCCTAGCACACCCTACAAAAGCCTAAGCGCGGTCAGCTGCTGATCTTGTAGGGTGTGCTCTGCGCACCAAGCGATCTATGCCGTGACAGCGGGCAGCGCCAAAACGCGTTGCCCCCATCACAAATCCTTAAGCGGATGCTTTCCTTCCCACGTCGGCACAAAATGCGCGTCAATCACCGAGGCGGGAATGGTCGCTACATCCGGCCAATGCCAGTGCGGGGCGTTGTCTTTGTCGATCAGCCGCGCACGCACGCCTTCGGCAAATTCCGGATGGCGGCAGCTGTTTAAGCTCATGCCGTATTCCATGCGAAACACCTCGGCCAACGACAAGTGCTTGCTGCGCTGTATCTGCTCCCAAACCAAGTGCGCCGTCAGCGGGCAGCCGCCGGCCAGGGTTTTCGCGCCACGGGCAAGCAGGCCGTCGCTGCTGTCTTGCAGGGCCACTAACACCTTCCAGGCACTGGGCAGGTCGGCGACGTCGAGCAGGTGGTCGATATGGTTGCGCCGTGGCATCAGTTGCGCGTCGGGCAGTTGCTGGTTGGCTTCATGTTCCAGAGCCTTGAGCAGGCTGTTGAGCTGGCGCGCCGGTTGCTCGTTCCAGTTCAGTTGCAGCAGACCGTCGATCAGGGTGTCTTGCTGGTCATCGGCCAAAAAGCGGTCGGCCCAGCCCAGGAGCAGGGCGTCATGGGCGTTTACTTGGGTGGCGGTTAAGCCGAGGAACAAGCCGAGCTTGCCGGGCAGGCGACTGAGAAACCAACTGCCGCCCACGTCCGGGTACAAACCGATATTGATCTCCGGCATGGCCAACCGGCTGCTGGGCGTCACGATGCGAATGCTCGCGCCTTGCAGCAAGCCCATGCCGCCGCCCAGCACATAGCCGTGGGCCCAGCAGATAAAAGGTTTGGGGTAGGTGTGAATGCGGTAGTCGAGGCGGTATTCATCGCTAAAAAAACGCCCCGCCAGCGGCGGTACTTCGCCGGGGTGTTCGCGGCAGGCTTCGACTAACTTACGCACGTCGCCGCCAGCACAGAAGGCTTTTTCGCCATTGGCGCGCAGCAGCACGCAGGCAATGCTCGGGTCTTGCGCCCAGGCCGCCAGCTTGTCGTCCAGGGCGTTGATCATCGGCAGTGAAAGGGCGTTCAGGCTGCTGGCCGCATCCAAGGTGGCAATGCCAATGCGGGCGCCGTGCTGGCCGAGGAGTTCTTCGAAAGTGACATTCATACACACAGACTCCTGACTACTTATTGCGCCATTGCGGCTCGCGTTTTTCCAGAAAGGCATTAACCCCTTCGCGAGTGTCGTCGGCGTCGAATAGGTCAACAAAACGTTCGCGCTCCTCCGACAACCAGGCGTTAGGTCCACGCTCACGGGCACCCTGAATCAACGGCTTGATGGTGCGCACCGCCACTGGGCTCTGCCGTGCCACTTTGGCCGCCAGTAAAAGGGCATGGCCGCGGGCTTCGCCGCTGTCCACCACCTGTTCGACCAGGCCGATACGCAATGCAGTGTCGGCGTCTACGCGGTCGCCGCAAAGAATCATGCGTTTGGCCCAACCTTCACCCACCAGCCAGGCCAGCGCCTGGGTGCCGCCAGCGCAGGGCAATAAGCCCACGGTGGCTTCCGGCAGGGCCATTTGCGCCTGGCGTTCAGCAATACGGATATCGCAGGCCAGCGCACATTCCAGGCCGCCGCCCATGGCGTAACCGTTGATGGCAGCGATGGACACCCCACGGAAATCGCGCAGTGCTTCAAAGGCTTCGCCAAAGCGCCGAGCCATTTCCCGGGCGCGGCTCTTGTCGCCATCGGCAAATAAATTGAGGTCGGCGCCGGCGCTGAAAAACTTGCTGCCCTGGCCGGTGATCACCAAGGCATAGATATCGTCGTCGTGGTTAAGGTGGTCGATCAGTTGTTTCAGGCCGATCAGCGACTCGCGGTCCCAGGTATTGGCCGGCGGGTGGTTGATGGTCAGCAGGGCAGTGTGGCCGTGTTTTTCTACCGTCAGCTTATGGGTCAGGTCGGCCAGGCCTGGGTGATAGGTTTCAATGGCAGTGCTCATTAACTCGTATCC
>NZ_JBBNAH010000646.1:0-1026 GCF_037994325.1 Pseudomonas sp. | reverse complement strand
GTGCGAATATTGGTGATGCGCCTGCGCGGCAGTGCAGTCGGTTGGGACGGCCAGCGTTTCAGTGGCTTGCAGCGGCCGGTCCTTTATCTGCGCGGGATCGGGGTATTGGGCGATTACTTCGCTCGCTCCGGCCTGGCGAGCGACAGTTCCCCACGGAATATCAACTCGTTGGGGCTGATGCTGCTGCGCAACCGCAGCAACGTGGCGGTTGACCTGGAGTGGCGTGTCAAGCGCTTGGTGCAGGATGAGCCGTTTCGCTCCCACATCGAAATACTGCCCAAGCCGCTATTCATCATGCCCTGTTACCTGGGACTTAGCCCTGCCATGCAGGCCGCGCAGTCGAAATTTGTGGCGCAGCTGTGGCGTGATACTGCCTTGGCGTACCTGCGCATAGTGGCCGAGATGAAGCCCAGCGGAGTTCCTTGAGTGTTGTTCCGGGAACATCCTCGGCGGCAAGTAGCGCTGTGGCGTGAGGCCGTGGATGTCCCCAGGTGCAGTCGGCAGAGTTGGATCAGCAGTGTTCGGGCACCTCGGCACTCCATCAGTCACCCCGAGTGTGGGGTTGCAAGCTGCAAACCGGGCAAGGACAAGAGGTTGAGGTGCAATGCAATAGTTTTGGGGTGCGCGGCTATTTGAGGGGCGTCAGCCCGGCCATAGGCTTGCTCATCGCAACGATGCCGTCCGAATCCGGGTGGATGTTGACAGTCTTCAGACGAGAGGAACCGAGGCATGATCCAGGAGACGGCCACCCAGCGCGTGGCACGCCTGTTCGAAACCCAGCGCGAGGCGTTCCGCACCCAGCCGCATACCTCGCTGGCCGAGCGCAAGGCCAAGCTGCGTGCGCTACGCACCCAGTTACGGCGGTATCAGGACGCCATAGTCGCGGCCATGAGCGCCGACTTCGGCCACCGTTCCGCGGTCGATACCAAGTTCCTCGACCTGATGGGCTGCATCCTGCACATCAACCACAGCCTCAGCCACATGGGGCAGTGGATGAAGCCGAGCAACCGTGCCACGGAGCTGCTG
>NZ_JBBNAH010000645.1:0-6230 GCF_037994325.1 Pseudomonas sp. | reverse complement strand
TTGTTCATAGGCCAGCCGAATGCCCGACTCCCCCGCCGTCGAACCGCCCGCTTGCAGCTTGTCGATGGCCGCACGAATTTTGCCCTTTTCGCTGCCCGAAGTCGGCGGCAGCACCACGCTGGAGTCCCCGGCGTACACCACCAGCGAGACTTTATCCTCGCCGCGCAATTGCTCCACCAACAGTTTCAAAGTGCTCTGCACCAGCGGCAGGCCGTCGGGGCGGTCCATGGAGCCAGAGACATCGACCAGAAATACCAGGTTGGCTGGCGGCATGGCTTGGCTTTGCAGGTCAGAGGCCTTGATCGCCACTTTCAGCAAACGGCTATTGGCGTTCCACGGCGTTACCGCCAACTCGGTGCTGACGCCAAACGGCGTATTGCCGGCCGCCTGTGGGTAGCTATAGGGAAAGTAATTCACCAGTTCTTCCAACCGCACCGCTTCGCCTGGCGGCAGCTGACCACGATTAAGAAAGCGGCGCACGTTGGCGTAGCTGCCGGTGTCGACGTCGATGCTAAAGGTCGAGACCGGCTCTTGCGCTACCGCGTGGATGGGGTTGTCGGCGAGTTTTTGGTATTGCTCGCGGTACTCGCTTTGAAAGTCCGCCGATTGCGTATCGCGGCTAGGCGCTGGCACAAGCATACGTCGCGGGGCCACGGCGGCCGGCGCGTAGCTGGCGTTAGGGTCGGCCTTTTTCAATTCGGCAGGTTCTGCCTGTTCAGCCAATGAGGCGTCGGCGTAGACCACCGGTGCTGCGGGCATTGGGGCGTTTTTTGCCACCGCCGAGTCCGACTCCTTCACCGAGCAAGCGGTTAACGCCAGCAACAAACCACCAGCAAAACCATAGAGCAACGGCGTACGGGATAGAGCGAAATAGTGAGCCATGGTGGCGTCTCCTGTGGGTCCATTCGCAGGGGTAGACGGTGGAGTTTTGGGATTGGGGTTAAGCGGGGGTGAAAAATATTTACGCGGGTTGGGCGGACGTGATCATGTCGAGATTCTGGGTTCCCGCCTGCGCGGGAACGACGGAGATTGCTCACACATGCACCGTCATTCCCGCGAGGGCGGAAATCCAGCATCGTAAGTCGTGCGCCGACTAGAGAAGGTTCGGCGTCTCCTGGCACAACTGATTGGCCAGCATGCCAAGGGTCATGATTGCCCGCTCCGATTCCCTATTCCACGGTATCCCGCAGTTCAGCCGCACGCAGTGGTTGAACTGCTCGGTGTTACTAAAGATCAGCCCCGGGGCGATGCTGATGCCTTGTTGCAGGGCACGTACGTGCAGGTCTTTGGTGTTGACCCGACGCGGCAGGCTGACCCACAGAATAAAGCCGCCCTTAGGCCGGGTGATCTGCGTGCCTTCGGGGAAGTACTGCTGCACCGCCAGCTGAAAGGCGCTGAGGTTTTTCCGGTATTCGTGGCGGATATAGCGCAGATGGCGGTCGTAGCCGCCGTTTTCCAAATACGCCGCCACGCCCATTTGCGTAACGCTGCACGCCGAGTGGGTGGTGAAGGTTTGCAGGCGCTGGATATCGTCCTGGTATTTGCTGGCGATAATCCAACCCACGCGCACGCCGGGCGACAGGGTTTTCGAAAAGCTGGAGCAGTACAGCACGCGCCCTTCGCGGTCGTGGGATTTCAGCGCTTTGGTCGGGCCTTGTTCGAACAACAGCTCGCCGTAGATATCGTCTTCGACAATATGGAAATCAAATTCGCGGGCCTGGCGCAGCAGCTGCTTTTGCCGCTCTTCAGGGATGGTGCCGCCCAGCGGGTTGCTTAGGCGCGCAGTCAATACCAAGGCTTTGATCGGCCATTGGCTGGCGGCCAGTTGCAGGGCTTCGAGGCTGATGCCGGTGCCGGGGTCGCTGGGGATTTCGATGACTTTCAGTCCCAGCAGGTCGGCCAGTTGCAGCAAGCCATAGTAGGTCGGCGACTCGGTGGCGATCAGGTCGCCCGGTTTGGTCAGCACCCGCAGGGACATTTGCAGCGCATCCACACAACCGTGGGTGATCACCACTTCGGCGGGGTCGACCACCACGCCGGCGTCGCGCATACGAATGGCCACCTGGCGGCGCAGCGGTTCAAAGCCTGGGCTGAACATATAGCTGAACGCGCGCGGGCTCTGGAAGCGGGTGACCTTGGCCAACTGCTGATGCAACGCGCGCACGGGCAGGTAATCGACATGGGGCACCGCCGCACCAAAGGGGAATACACCCTCGCGGCGTGCTTCGGTCAACACTTGATGAATGATGGTGCTGCGGGTAACCAGTCCGGGGCGCTCGACCCGGGCAATATCCGGCGTGGCAGCCGTTAGCGCCGGGGTTTGATGCACATAGAAACCCGATTGCGGACGCGCACGGATCAGGCCCTGGTCTTCCAGGTTGGCGTAAGCCTGCAACACCGTCGCATGGCTGACATTCAGTTGCGAACTCATCTTACGTACCGACGGCACGCGCTCACCCGGCTGATACACGCCACGGCGAATATCCTCGGCCAATTGTTGGGCGATACGTTGATAGAGCAACAGACTGGTCATGGCAGCTTCCTGGTTACCTGAGCGCGAACACCGATACAGTAGCGAAACAGTTTAGAACTGAACCGGCACAGTTTGGGTTTTTGTTTTGCATACAGAACAGGACCGGCCGACGGATGATCCGTAGGGTGTGCTGTGCGCACCAAGGCGCCAACATGGATACCGCTTGGTGCGCGCAGCACACCCTACGGGCACCTGTAGCTTGGGTCGGTCCGCGCTCGTTGAGCGCAGCGAAGCTCAACAGACTGCGCGCAAGAAAAAGCCCCGACACTTGGCAGCAATCGGGGCTTGTTCAGTACGGGCGACACTACCGATCCGAGCCCAACTTGCCCTGGTCGTCGGAGAACACAATTTCCACTCGGCGGTTCTGCGCTCGGCCACGCGATGAGGCGTTTTCGGTCACGGGGAAGTCGGCGCCATAGCCGGCAACCTGGATGCGTTTTTCGTCGATACCCAGGTCGACCAAGGTATCGGCCACGGCTTGAGCGCGGGCTTTAGACAGCGTGAGGTTGTCCTCGGCGCTACCGCGGTTGTCGGTATAGCCCTCAACCCGCACCACACGGCGTGGGTTGAGTTGCAAGAACTGCACAAGCTTTAGCAAGGTGCGGTTGGCCGACGGTTTCAGCTCGGCGTCGCTGGCATCGAACAGCACATCGCCCAAGGTCAGCACCAAGCCGCGATCCGTCTCGCTGGCCGCCAGGTTGATCTGCTCTTCCAGCCATTTGCCCTGCTGTTGCACGCTCACCAATTTGGCTTCGCGCAGGTTCAGTTGCAGGCGTTCAAGCTCCATCTGCAACTTGCTCTGACGCTCCTGGTTGACGCTGAGCTTGGCGTGCTCGGTGGCAATCGCGCTGTAACGCTGGCTGAGGTAGGCGTAATGCTCCACATCGGAATCGCTGCCCCAGTAGGTGGACAATCGATCGGCGCGTGACAGCGAATCGCCGGCGCGAATGACATCGCGCGGGGCATAGCGCAAGGCGTTGGTGTCTTCTTTAACTTTCTGGAAGCTTTCGCGGGCGGCTTCCAGGCTTTGTTCGGCATCAGGCTTGGTGGCACAGCCAGCCAACAGCGCCAGGCCCAATAGTGCGATGGGCAGACGGCAGGAGCGCGTGATCATTGCAACGCCCCCAGTTGTTTCTGTAGACGTTTAATGCGGGCGTTGAGGTCAGCCAACTGGGTTTCGCTTTTGGCGGTCAACACCAGCCCCTCGGCCAAACGCGCGTCCAATTCAGCTTGTTCAGCTAAGCGGCGGGCGCGATTGAAATCTTCTTCGGCCATATTCTTTTGCGCGAGCGCCAGCTTTCGTTCTGCCTGGACCATCTCGGGAATCTGCTCATCGGCGCCTATGGCTTTGGCTTGCGCGACCGCCTGTTCAGTCAGGCGCATTTGCTCGTCTGGCGCGGGGTCTTTGGTACAACCGAGCAAGGCCATAACGACCAGGCTGGTTGCCAGTATGCGTCTATGAATCACAAAAAATTCCTACTGTTTCGGGGGAGTCGCCGGTTGCAGTTGTTGCTCTGCCCACAGCTTGAGGTTGTGCTGCAGCAGGGCTTGCGGCGCGCCAGAGGCGGTCAATTCTGTCATCTTTTTAGCCAGTTGTCCGCGCAGCCACGGCTCGTTACAGGCCGAGTTGAACGACAGCGTCAGGTACAGACCTTCACTGGAGATGGGCGGTTCCAGGGCTTCGAGATCGGCGGCCATGCCCAGAGTTTCGGCCAAGGCCAAACCTGGGTAACGCTCGTACAGCACGTAGTCGGTGCGCTCGAGCAACAGCTTTTGATAGGCCTGGGTCAGGCTTGGCACGGTTTCCAGGCTGAGGTTGTCTTTGGCGAAATGGTCAAAGGCCTGACCAAAACTGTTATTCACCAAGGTGCCGCCGGTGTGCAGGCGCAGGTCTTCCCACTGGGTATAGGGGAAACCTTTGCCGCGTTTGACCCAAACCACGCTGGTGGTTTCAAGAAAGGCCGGATGGATGTAGTCCATCACTTCCAGGCGTGGCGTGGTGAGAAAAGCACCGGCGATCATATCGACGCGGCCAGTACGCACTTCGTCCTGAGCGCGGGACCACGGGCCGGTGTAGATCACGTCGATATTCACACCCAGTTCTTTGCCCAACTGCTTGAGCAGATCGGCGTTGGCGCCAATCAACAGCTTGGGGTTAGCTGGGTCGCGCCATAAATAAGGCGGGTATTCGGGGTTGCCGGTGGCCACCAGACGTTCACACTTTCCAGCGGCAGCACTCACGCCCGGCAAGGCGGCGAGCAACAACAGCGCGATAAAGTGAAGGCGTATCAGCATCAGCGGGTTCCCGAACTGATCGTTGGTTGGGGTGGCGGGCAGTAGCACAGCGTCATGCTAGCTTAGACGAATTGAAATAATTATTGGCGATAAGGACGGTCCATGAAAAAACTAGTCGTTGGCTTTGCGATCTGTGTGGCAGCAATTGCCGCCCTGCTCTACTTTTCCCCCGCCACCTTGATGGCCACCGCGCTATTTGCCGAGCGCCAAGCGGCACATCTGAGCAGCGAACAGATCACCGTTGGCGATCTGAGCATTCACTATTACGAAGGCGGCCCGGCCAGCGGCGAAACCATCGTGATGATCCACGGCTTCGGCGCCAACAAAGACAACTGGCTGCGCTTTGCCAAGTTCTTCACCGAGCGGTACCACGTGATCGCCCTCGACCTCCCGGGCTTTGGCGACAGCAGCAAACCCGATGCCAGTTACGACGTCGGCACCCAGGCCGAACGCGTGACCGCGTTTGTCAAAGCGCTGGGCCTGAGTAAGGTGCACCTGATCGGCAACTCCATGGGCGGCCATATCGCTGCGTTGTATGCCGCCCGCCATCCCGAGCAAGTGCTCTCGCTCGCGCTGTTGGACAACGCCGGGGTTACCTCGCCGAAGAAAAGCGAACTGTATGAAATGCTCGAACGCAACGACCCCAACCCGCTGGTAGCCCGTGACGCGGAAAGCTTTGCCAAGCTGGTGAGCTTTGTTTTTGTCCAGCCGCCGAGCGTACCGGCCAATGTGCAGCGCTACATGGCGGAGCAGGCAAGCGCCAGAAGTGAGCAGAACGACAAGGTGTTCAAGCACTTGCGCGAACGCTATATCCCGCTGGAGCCGGAGCTGCCGAAGATTCAGGCACCAACCTTGCTGTTGTGGGGCGACAAGGACCGCGTGCTGGATGTGTCGAGCATCGAGGTAATGAAGCCGCTACTGAAAAAGCCCAGTGTGGTCATCATGAAAGACTGCGGCCATGTGCCAATGATTGAGCGGCCGGAGGAAACGGCGCAGCACTATCAAGCATTCCTGGACGGCGTAAAGGGCTGATTTGCCCCCTCGCCCACAGCCATAACACGCCAGGTGACGGACCAAAACAGCAGCGCGGCCAAACTAACCGCCGCGCCAAGCAGGCATACGCCCTGCCAACCAGCAGAGGCGTAGACCGCTGTGGTGCCGATTGCCCCCAGCCCACTACCCAGCGCATAGAACAGCATATATAGGCCGATCAACCGGCTGTGCGCCTGCGGCTGGGTGCGGAAAATCATGCTCTGGCTGGTGACATGCAACGCCTGGCCGCCGAGGTCGAGCAGCACGATGCCGAGCAACAACATCGTCATCGACTGCTCCATCAGCGCCAGCGGCCACCACGCCACGAGCAACAAAACCAACGCCGCTGCGCTGGTGCGCTGCCCATAGC
>NZ_JBBNAH010000644.1:0-1167 GCF_037994325.1 Pseudomonas sp. | reverse complement strand
CCAACAGCCAGCGCAAGCTCCTGGCCCCCAGTTTTACCTGGGCGCCAAGCGACGCCACCGCCATCACCGTATATGCCCAAGCCCAGCGTGATGACGGCCTGGCCGACTACCAATCGATGCCCATGATCGGTTCGCTAAAACGCGGCCCCAACGGCGAGCGCATCGACCGCGACGCCTTTTTTGGTGACTCGCACTACAACGACTACCTGCGTAATCAGTACGTGTTTGGCTATGAACTCAGCCACGCCTTTAACGACGACCTGACCTACCGCCAGAGTGCTCGTTATATCGACGTGCAAGACCGCTACAAAGGCCTGTACCTGCGCAGCTTTGTGACCACCGCAGGCGTGACCGACTACACCCGGGTCAACCGCACCAAGGTGGACTGGCGCCAACACAACGGCGCTTACACCCTGGATAACAACCTGCAATACACCTTCGCTACTGGCGCCCTGCAACACACCGCGCTGGTTGGCCTCGACTACCGCCACTTCAACCGCCAATACGACGGTTACAACGCCTACAACGTGCCGGTCGACCTCTACAACCCGAGCAATGGCAGCACTGCCGCCTACACGCCCACCCTCGCTACGCAGTGGGACGACACCGTGCGCCAGACCGGCCTCTATGCCCAAGACCAGATCAAATTCAGCAACTGGATTCTCACCATCGGTGGCCGCCACGACTGGGCCGAAGTGGAGAACAAAGACCTGCTGGCCGAAACCATCACCACGCAAAAAGACAAAAAATTGACCGGTCGTATTGGCCTAACCTACGTCACCGAATTTGGCCTGGCGCCTTACATCAGCTACGCCGAATCCTTTCTGCCCAGCGTGGGCACCGGCGCGCCGCAACGCGGAGGCAAGAGCTTCGAACCCACCGAAGGTGAGCAATATGAAGTGGGGGTGAAGTACCAGCCGTACGAGAAAACCCTGATCACCGCGTCGGTATACCAGGTCAAACAAAAGAACGTGCGCACCCAAGACCTGCTCTACCCGGACTACGAAATTCAGAGCGGCGAAGTGCGCTCGCGTGGCGTGGAGCTGGAAGTAAAATCCAGCCTCGATAACATCGACATCCTTGCTGCGGCCTCCTACATGGACTCCATCTACACCAAAGGCAACTGGGGCGAAGAGGGCAACCGCAACGAAGCACAATCGCCGGTAT
>NZ_JBBNAH010000643.1:0-10768 GCF_037994325.1 Pseudomonas sp. | reverse complement strand
ATACGCGGGTTTGCGTTTGGATGCGCCGGGCGCGCAGGTTGTCGGCGATGTTCACCGGGTGATGGATAAGGATCAGCTCCTGTACCGCCGCCACCGCGCGCAGGCCCAGCCAAGTAAAGGTGGCGATGATCGCCAGGGTGGTGACGTGGCGCAGCGCGCCAATCAGCATCAGGCTGTCGTCGGCCGCGGTCCACACCGTTTGCACGCCGAGTAGCGGCACCAATACACACAGGGGTTGGCGCAGCTGCAGAAGCATTTCACGCATAAACGGCAGCGGGTTGGCCAGGCGTTGCAACATCTTGCTGACTAAGCGCGCCGCAACACTGAGGACTAAAGCAGTGACGGCGGCGACCAGAAGGGTTTTGAGTTCAGCGAGGGGGATATGGCTTTGCAAGTCTTCAAACATTGGCCCGGCCTTGGTTGGAGCGACTTGGGTAGTGACCGGAGTAGGGCGAGGGGGTTCAGCTCGGTTGCGGCGCTGGGCTGTGCAATTTGCATGATGCCGACAGGGGGTGTTCGTGCAGAATGCCAGCGCAAGTGTTTTTGGGTTGTTGCTAAACTATTGAATTTAAACATATAAATAATCGACTTAAGGTTGGCCGCTATCTTGCAATTTCCCTCCTGAGAAAAACATTTTTCAGGAGCAGACCATGCAGCCACTTACCGATCTCTATGTATCCGCCTTTCCCGGCCACGCTGTCTCCCTGCAACCGCGCCCGGACGGCAACTTTGTGCTGAACCTGAAAAAGGACGACAGCCAGGCACTGATCAAAGTCATCAGCGCCAAGAACGTCTACAGCCAAGCAGCTGCCAACGACGAGATTCTTAACCTCAAGCGCGAAGTGCTTATTCGTGACAACGCCTTGAGTGGCAACAGCCCACACTGCAACGCCGCCAAGCTGCCGACCTACAGCGGTCAGGAACTGAGCTTGCGCGCCATGCAAACCCTGTTTAACCGCCGTCGTATTTCGCTATGAACCGCCTAGCCGCTCAGGAGGCCACCATGAACGCATCAAGCAAAGTATTGGAAAGTTTCTTCAGCGACCGCCTGGCCGGTGAAGAGTTTGTCGTCTGCCTGCCTGAGCTCTATGCCCAGGTGCCGGACGAGCAGCCGCCGGAAGTGCCGGATGACGTGCCACCAGAGTTGCCCCGTGGCGAGCCGGGCGAAAACCCCGAATTGCCGCAGCCGCAGGATGCGATGCAGGCTTGAAGCAAGTCTCGGCCAGCGCAAAAGACTGAACGCTCGCGCCACTGACCGGTCGGTTGTTTATGCCTTTCGAGGAAATCATCCGAATGAATACTAAGGAGAACGTTATGGCCGCTATTGAAGCCTTGGCCCGTGAGCTCGATGCTCATCCACAAAACGTACATGGCTGGGAGCGTGCGGTGTGCATTACCAGCGGCGTGGCCATGGTGGGCACGGGGTTGCGCCACGGCGGTCTGCTCGGCAGCGTGCGCGCCGCCATCGGCAGCGTCGTGTTACTGCGTGGTCTGACCGGCCGCTGCCCAGCCAAGCGAGTGATCGCCGAGCGTTACGACGAACTGGCGCAGATCCGGGCGAAACTCGAAGCTGCCGCTAGTCAGTTGGTTGCATTAAACGAAGCGGGCAAAAAGAAAAGCAAGTAAGCCTTACGCCGCCTGCATCTGCGCGCCACACAGCGCGATAAAAACGCCGAGCCCACGGACTACGTGGCCTCGGCGTTTTTTATGGCGGTAAAAAGCGCTGCTACGCTGATTTCCTGCCCTGAGGAAACTTCGCCATGCCTGCCGCGCGTTTTGCCCTGCTGCTACTTGTACTGACATCGCCCGTTGCCGCTGACTGGATAGACATCCGCGACGGCCGCCGCGAAAACGGCCCCGACTGGATGGAGGTACTCAACCAGCTCGACGGCAATCTCAAATTCGCCCTCTGGGCTGCCGGGCGCGACGACCAAGCGTGCCGCGTGCGCGGTGTTGCGCAAAAGCAGGGGCCCGGTGTTTACCTCTATCAAGAACAGAGCAGCCAATGTGTGCTGCGCATCTTCGCGCAGGACGATCGCCTGGTCGCCGAAGACCTCGGCGACTTCTGTCGTTCGCTCTACTGCCCACAAAAAGCCAACATTGGCGTACGTAGTTTCCCGTTGCCGGCACCACTACCGTTGACTGAGAAGATTAATGGGGAGTGGTAGTTGGCCACGTGCTTTGGCGTGCCAGCAGGCTTGATTGCCCAGCGTTGATAAATAACGACCTTTCCCAACTCCCTTTGCTACGCAGCCGCTAGGGCTGCTTTGTTGTACCCGGCATGCTGCGCTGGCTGATAAATGGATTATCGGCTTTTCTATTGGTAACACATAGGTTACTATGGCCATGCCTAGAGTCGTTGAGTACATACGCAAGGATCAATCAAGCCCCTACAAGCGCTGGTTTGATGCGTTGAATGTGCAGGCCGCCAGTAAAGTGGCCACTGCGCTGTTACGGATGGAGTTGGGTAATACCTCAAACATCAAGTGGTTTGCCGGTATCGGTGAGTATCGAATTGACTGGGGGCCGGGTTATCGCATTTACCTGGCCAAAGAGGGCGACACGCTGATCATTTTGTTCGGTGGCGGCACCAAGGCGACCCAGCCTGCCGACATTAGCCGGGCCCAGGCGTTGTTTGCCGAGTACAAAATGCGCAAGGCTGAGTCGCTTGGTGGCTCGCCCGGTTTAAAGGAGAAGTTGCTATGGCGCTAACCCGAGATTTCAAACAAACCATCGTTGAGCGCGTTGAACGCGAACCCGAGTTCGCCAAGTCGCTGCTTGATGAGGCGGCTTCGCTGTTTCTTAACGGTGAACCCGACGTGGCTCGCCTGATTCTTCGTGACCTGGTCAACGCCACCATCGGTTTCGAAAAGCTAGCCGCCGATACGCAAAAGCCCAGCAAAAGCCTGCACCGCATGCTGTCGCCGACAGGCAACCCAAGCATGGATAACCTGGCTGCCATCTTTAACGCGCTACGCATCAGCCTTGGCTTGAAAATAGAAGTGCATGCGGTTGCGGCGCTGTAAGCGCCTAGGTCAAAGGCAGCCACACCTGCGCGACCAAGCCGCCTGCGTTGCGGTTGCTTAAGCGCAGTTCTCCGCCATGTTCGCGCACGATGGCGCGGGCCGCTGATAGGCCCAGGCCGACGCCAGAGGAGTTGGGGGTGCGAGCACTGTCCAGGCGAAAGAACGGCTCAAATACGTGCTGCAAGTGCTGCTCGGGAATACCGGGGCCGTTGTCGCTGATTTCAATCTCCACGCCTTGTGCCTTGTTGCGCAAACAGATGCTCGGTGAGTGGGCGTATTTCAGCGCGTTTTCCAACAGGTTGATCACCACCCGTTTCAGTCCGATCGGCCGGCCGGTGTAAACCAGCTTGGCCGGGCCGTTGAACGCGATGTCGATGGCCTGATCACGGTAATCATCAATCAAGGTTTGCAGCAGTTCGGCCAGGTCGAATGGCGTGGCCGGCTCCAGGCGGGCGTCATCGCGGAAGAAGTCGAGCGCAGCGTTAATCATGCTCTGCATCTCGTCCACGTCGCGGAACAGCTTGCGTTGCTGCTCGCCGTCCTCAATAAACTCGCCGCGTAAGCGCATGCGCGTAAGCGGGGCGCGTAGGTCGTGGGAAATGGCGGCCAGCATCTGCGAACGGTCGGCGACAAAATGCTGAATTTGTGCCTGCATGGTGTTGAAGGCGACGATGGCCTGGCGAATTTCCTGCGGGCCGATGGGCTCGATAGGTGGCGCGTGGAAGTCACTGGCAAAACGCCGAGCCGCGCGGGTGAAGTGTTGCAGCGGCGTTGCCAGGCGGCGGGTGGCAAACCAGGCGACCGCCAGAGTGGCGATCAGACCCAGGGCGAAGATGATGCTGTAGCGCTGCGCCGGGTCCAGCCCCCAGCTGCGGTAGGGAGCGGTGAACGCCAGCCAGCTGCCGTCCTGCAATTGGATTAGCAGCATATAGGGGCGGTCGTCATTCGGCGCGGGCCACTCACTCGGTTCAAAGCCTTCGATGCGTCGGCTGCCGCCGCCCAATAGCTCCTGGAAAAACACCTGCGCGTCTTCGTAGTCATCGTCTGTTTCAGGGGGAAGTTCCAGCTGGTTGCGGTCAGCAAACCAGTGAATCTCGAAGTTGCTTTGGCTGGCTGCTTTGGCCAGTTCCGGGCGCAATGCCAGCGGTGCGGTTTCGATAAGACGCGTGCTGATCGCGGCACGCTCCAGCAGGCCGCTTTTTTCCAAGGGCGGCTGCGCCCATACGCCGGCGACCTCGACAAACAGCCAATTGAGCAGCAGGGCGGCCGCCATGGCCAGGGCGATGGTCAGGGCAATCCAACGGGCAATGGTGTCGGTGGGGCGAGGCGGCCAGTTCATCGGCGGCTGACTTTCGGACTGAATTGATAACCGCCATTGCGCACGGTGCGGATGATGTCCGGGCGTTTGCTGTCGGGCTCGATTTTGCGGCGCAGGCGGCTGACCTGTACGTCGATGCTGCGATCAAACGCGTCGTGGGCGTTGCCGTGGCAGAGGTCGAGCAATTGCTCGCGGCTGAGGATACGACCGGGGTGGTCGACGAATACCAGCAGCAGCTCGAACTCGCCACTGGACAGCGGAATCATCACTCCCTCGGGCGAGCGCAGTTCGCGGCGGGTAACGTCCAGTTGCCATTCGGCGAAGACAATCACCGGCCGTTGTGTTTCGCCTTTGGGTTTTAGCGTTTCGCCTGTCCGGCGCTGCACTGCGCGCACCCGGGCCAGCAGTTCACGGGCGTCGAAGGGTTTACTCAGGTAATCATCGGCGCCCAGTTCCAGGCCAATGATGCGGTCGCTAAGTTCGGCCATGGCGGTGAGCATAATGATGGGGATGGCCAGTTCGTTATGCACGCGCTGGCAAAGCGTTAGGCCGCTTTGCCCAGGCAGCATGACATCAAGCACGATCACATCGGGACGCTGTTGGGCGATGGCCGCCCACATGGCTTCGCCATCGGTAGCGACCGCTACGTCGTAGGAGTGCTGAGCAAAAAACTTCTTCAGCAGGGCGAGGATTTCCACGTCGTCGTCGACGATCAGCAGGCTGCTCACGTTGGCGGTTTCCGGTGGCTGGGCAGGCGCTTATCTAAAACCATTTGCCGCGCCCGGTCATATATTTCAATCGCGCAATATTGCTGCTGCGCCGCCATTAAGCAGACATCTTTGCGCAAAACCACAGCACCAAGCTTGCCGCCATTCTTCAGGAGGTGGGTGTTATGTGGGTAAAGCAAAAAGTGGCGGTAATGCGGGTGTTGGCCGTGAGCGCGGTGCTGGTGCCGTTGGTGGGCTGTAGTCAGGCGCCACAGCAAGTGGATTGTGCGGACATTGGCTATGAGCTGCGCGATCCGCTGGAGCCGGTGAACCGCAAGGTGTTTACCGTTAACCGGGTGGCCGACGAGTACGTGATGCAACCGCTGGCCCGGGGGTACGGCCACTTGCCGCAACCTGTGCAGGACGGCGTCCATAACTTTGCCGCCAACTTTGCCGAGCCTAAGGTGCTGGTCAACGATGTGTTGCAGGGTAATGGCCAGCGCGCGTTAAACACGCTAGGGCGCTTTACCGTAAACACTATTTTGGGCGTGGCCGGCGTATTTGATACCGCCGGGCGCATGGGCTTGCCCCATCACGATGCTGACTTTGGGCAAACATTCGGGGTGTGGGGTATTGGTGCTGGGCCGATTCTCGAATGGCCGTTGCTAGGCTCGGCGAACAGCCGCGACAGCGTAGGCCGGGTGGCGAACTTTATGTTCTCGCCATTTGGCGGTGGCAATAGCGATACGGTGGCGGCCATCAGCACGGCGAACACCGTTGGCTCCACCGTGGATCAACGCGCGGCAGCGCTACCGCTGACGGATCGCCTGGAGACCGGGCCGGACTACTACAGTGCGTTGCGCGACCATATTGCCGGCGAACGGGCGCGGCGTTTGGCTGAGGGCCGAGCAGGGCAAGTGGATGCCGCGCAGCGCTTTGGCGCTTGTGAACTGGCGGAGTAAACCATGCATAACATGCTGGTGGTGCGTAAGGATGTGGAGCGCCGCGCTGGCGTGCTGCGGGTTCGCGAAGAAGACCTGAGGCTGTCCGCCGACGGTAGCGGGTTGGTACTCAACTGCTATTTCGAGAACTATCAGCCGCAGGAAAGTAGCCGGGTGCTGTGCAGTTATCAGGTGTCACTGGCGGCGTTCACACACTGGATGATCAGCTACGGCGAGTTGCGTATGCAGCAGTCTTAGAGGGGGTTGGTGTTCATCCTGATAGCGCGCGGCGATTTATGTCGCATAGGTCGCAGATAGCGTGCTGGAGCAGGCGGTTGGGTTGCGTGTTGTGCCAGTATCACGGGTGCCGCAATAATGGCGTCAATTCAATGGCTTGCGCTGGCCTGGGCTTTTGCCATTGTTGACCTACCGTATTAACTCCACCGACTCAGGGAGATGCGCCCCATGGACTTGAATCCGATGCTGAAAATTCTGGCGACCCAGGATGGTTCAGACCTTTATCTGTCCACGGGGGCACCACCGTGTGCCAAGTTTAATGGTGTGCTTAAGCCATTAAGCGCTGAACCATTAAAGGCCGGCGAGATTGCAGCGGTGGCGGATGCCATTATGGATTCGGCGCAAAAGATTGAGTTCGAGCGCGAGTTGGAAATGAACTTGGCGATCTCGCTGGCTGGCATCGGGCGTTTTCGCATCAACATCTTTAAACAGCGCAACGAAGTGTCGATTGTGGCGCGCAATATCAAAATGGAAATCCCCAAGTTCGAAGACCTCAAACTGCCGGAAATCCTGCTGAAAACAGTGATGGAAAAACGCGGCCTGGTGCTGTTTGTCGGTGGCACGGGCTCGGGTAAATCCACCTCGTTGGCGGCACTGATCGATTACCGCAACCGCAACAGTGGCGGCCATATCATCACCATCGAAGACCCGGTGGAGTATGTGCACCGGCATAAAAAATCGATCATCAACCAGCGCGAAGTCGGCGTGGACACCCGTAGCTTTCACGCGGCGTTGAAAAACACCCTGCGCCAGGCGCCGGATGTGATTCTGATCGGCGAGATCCGTGACCGCGAAACCATGGAGCATGCATTGGCCTTCGCCGATACCGGCCACTTGGCCATCTCGACCCTGCATGCCAACAACGCCAACCAAGCGCTGGATCGCATCATCAATTTTTTCCCTGAGGAACGTCGCCCGCAGTTACTCAACGACTTGGGTAATAACCTCAAAGCCTTTGTTTCGCAGCGCTTGGTGAAAACCGTTGATGGCAAACGCCGCGCTGCCGTCGAGGTGTTGCTGGGTACGCCGACGGTGCGCGATTTGATCAAGCGCAGTGAGCTCAGCGAGATCAAGGAAATCATGGAGAAGTCGCGCAACCTTGGCATGCAAACGTTCGATCAGGCCTTGATTGAGCTGGTTAACGAAGGGGCGATTGACGAGGAGGAAGCGGTAAAAAACGCCGACTCGGCCAACAACGTACGCCTCAAACTCAAGCTCTACCGCGAAACGCCAGCGGCCCCGGCCGCGCCCGTTGCGGCGCCAGCCGCGCCGGTGGCCAAAGCCGCCGATGCGGGTGATTGGGGTATGGAGTTGACGCTGGAAGATATCGAGGAAGAGGCACCGCCACCGGAAGATCCGGGCCGCCGCGGTATTTGATGGCTGTTTAGTGCGCTGAATGGTCGAGATAGCGCGCACGGATGCGCTCGATGCTGCCGTCAGCGCGTAGCTGCTTGATGGCGGCGCGCAGGGCGTCGACCATGGCTTTGTCGCAGACTTTTGAGCAGGCCAGAAACATCTCTGTGGTTGCTAGTTCCGGGCCTATCAGCAGCGGCTGCGCTGTGTTGCGTGTCCAGGTGTATTGCCCTTCGGGCACGGTGGTAAACCACGCGTCGATTCGGTTGAGCTCGAGCAGCCTAAGGGGCTTGTCGCCCAATAGCAGCGGGTAGATTTGCTCAGGTTTAAAACCCTGACTCAGCAGAATTTCCTCCTGTGCGGTGCCAATACCTACGCCGATACGTTGGTAACGCGCGCGGGCCTGGTCGAAGTTTTTCACCGGTTTGGTAAAGGTAAAAAACGCCCGGGGCAGTGGTAGCACCGAGGCTATCCAGGTGTAGTGCTCTTCACGTCCAGGCGTGCGTGACAGCGGCAAAATCAGCAGGTTTTTGCCCTCACGTACGCGCTTTTGTGCCCGCAGCCAGGGCTCGCTGACGATATTCACCCGGTAACCGGCCTGTTTGGCGGCCGCCAGAACTGCATCGCCGACCAAACCGTGACCCAACGGATCATGCGGGGCGGCCAGGGGCATGGCGTCAGGTATATACAGCTCGATTAGCGGCCGCTCGGCGTAGGCACTGAGGCTAAAAAGCACAAGCAGCAGGCCCATGGTTTTTTGCAGCATGGTGGGTTCCGCACGGAATGGTTTGAGCAGTATAGGTGGGTTTGAGGTGTCAGAATTTTTATGTCATTTTGACTTTATGTGGTCTTAATGACTTCCATCGGTTGTAGGTCTTTTCGACTATCTGAATTTTAAGACTTTGATTTTAAAAGATATTTAATGTGGCACGCATCCTGATAAGCACTCAGTACGGAAGCATAGGCTTCTCTACTTAGCTGAATTGGAGGATGGACAATGTTTGCCTACCTGAGCTCGCCGAAAAATGTTCTGCACATTTCTAACCAATTGCTGATCGGTGGTTTGGCCCTGTTAATCGTTGGCGTGTTTATCGCCTACGGTTACGAAGGCAGCCTCAATCTGCCGACGCTGGTGGCCGCCCATGCCGGGGTGATTCTCGGCCCAACTGCAATAAAAATCGGCTACGTCATGCGCCTGATCGCGCACTACAACATGAGCAAATCAGCTGGAAGCGCCGCGTATATCGGCGTGTAAACGCTATGCCCCTAACGACCTAGCACTTGCCTGGTTGGCAGAGGCGTACGGCTATTGCCAAGATGGAGGCAACGGATGTTTTCAGTGGGCAGGTTGTGCGCACAAGGGCTGCTCGGCTAACGCCCTTGTGTAGCAACAACAATTAAATCTACCAGTGCATCGGCGGTGCGTTGCAGCCGCTCAGCATCGGGGTACAGCCGCTCGATCACGACAATGCCCCGGGTAAGCGTCACCAGTAAGCGCGCAGCCTCTGGCGCCGGTAACGCCAAGGGTTCGCTGGCCTGGTTCAGGCGTTCGGCGAGCAGGTGTTCTAAACCATCGACCATGCCTCGCAAGGCTTCACGAATCGGTTCGGCCGAGGCGTTTTCATCGACTGCGGTTTTGGTTGAAAGGCAGCCGCGTGCGGCCTCTCCGGACTTCATTGAGGCAATGGCAAAGCTGAAAAACGCTTTCAGCGCTTCACGGGTATCAACGGCTTTTAGCGTTTCGCCGGCAGCGGCCAGAAAACCCTCTTGGTAGCGGGAGAATACGGCGAGAAACAGCCCCTCTTTACCGCCATAGGCGTTGTACAGCGAGCCGCGCAACACCCCGGTGGCTTGGGCCAGCTCGGGCATTGAGGTGGCGCCGTAGCCTTTACGCCAGAACAGTTCCAGGGCGCGGTCCAGGGTTTCGTCTTCGTTGAATTGGCGGATGCCGACCATGCTGGCCTCGCTGCTGAGGAATGTTTGTCAGGGCTGTCAATATTGCCTTGACAGCCTGCCAGTAGCTGACCACAGTAGCAAGCATGACAGGTATGTCAAAGATGGCGTGGAGCGCCGTTAGCCTTTTGCCCAGTGAGCCTTGTATGTCCAGTCAGCCCAGCGCTTCACCGATCAGCCACCGCCAACCCAGCGTTATGCACGCCATCCTCGCCGGCCTATGTGCCAGCTTGGTGGGCATCGGCCTGGCGCGCTTTGCCTATACGCCGTTGATTCCGTCGCTGATTGAAGCCCATTGGTTTGCTGCCAATGACGTGATGTACCTCGGTGCCGCCAACCTGGTGGGCTACCTGGCTGGGGCGCTGAGTGGGCGGCCGCTCGCGCGGCGGCTAAGCGCGCCATGGACGTTGCGGTTGATGATGGTGTTTGCCTCGCTGGCGTTTTTGGCCTGTGCGTTTCCGCTATCGGTGGTGTGGTTTTTTGCCTGGCGCTTTGTTTCCGGGCTGGCTGGTGGGGCGATCATGGTGCTGGCGGCGACTAACGTGCTGCCGTTTATTCCCGGCGCACGCAAAGGCTTGGCCAGCGGTGCGATTTTCCTTGGCTTGGGTTTGGGCATCGCAGCATCAGGCACCTTGGTGCCGTTGTTGTTGAACCTGGGGTTACAGCAAACCTGGATCGGCTTGGGCGTGTTGTCGGCCGTGCTTACGGCTGTGAGCTGGGCCGGTTGGCCTTCATTACCTGCGGCCATACCGATGGTGGCGCAGGGCGCCGAGGGCAAAACCCCGGTGGCGATAAAACTGCTGTATGCCCAATACGCGCTGATGGCAGTGGCGTTGGTGCCGATGATGGTGTTTTTGGTCGACTACGTTGCCCGTGGCCTGCAATGGGGCGCGCATTGGGGGGCAATGGTGTGGGTGGTGTATGGCATTGGCGCGATTCTCGGGCCGATGGTTTACGGCGCGTTGGCTGACCGTATCGGCTTTGCCACTACCAGCCGTGTGGTGCTCGCGGTACAAGCGTTGGCCATTGCCTTGCTGGCGCTGAACCACAGTGCGGCCGGTTTGGTGGTGGCAGTGTTGGTGATTGGCTCGTTCCCACCGGGCATTGTGCCGGTCAACCTTGGCCGCATTCAGCACTTATTGCCGGGCGATTTGAGTGCGCAAAACCATGCAT
>NZ_JBBNAH010000642.1:0-8484 GCF_037994325.1 Pseudomonas sp. | reverse complement strand
ACCATCTACTTTGCCCCAATTGATTTTCAAATCAACAACGCCAGACTTCATATTTTTTGGCACTAGGCTAACCGTGGTAGTAGCAAAGCCTTTTTCGGAATAGCGGTTGGTAACGTCGCGAATAAGCGAGAATAGATCGGTACTACCCAGCTCGCGATTTACGTAGTTACGCAAGATATCGGATAGATCCACCTGCCATTTGGCTTCATCGCCAGCATCAACTTCAATTTTTGAGATGGGAAATTTTATGCCGTTATCGACTGGCGCGACTTCTGGCTGTTCCGACGCAGGCTTTATAGTTACAGCGCGATTGAGGTGGGTATCAAGCTTTTGGTTGATCTGCTCTTGCGTACGTAATTTATCTTGGAAATCTTCCTCTCGATCCAGAGGAGTTACGCGCAGAGGTGCTGTTTCAGCATGGATACCGAAACTGACAACGGTCAAAAGGGTGGTTACGAAAAAACTAACAGCGCTGCACAGTGCTTTTACACGCCGAGGGGCAGCGCAAGAACCTGACTTATATACTTCCATAGCGATGGTTTCGGAGAGTGAAATGGAGCGCCGATTCTCCGGCTCCCCCGCTGGGCCAAATGCAATCCACGTCTCGCGGAAAAGTAGGGGGTTTCCCTCTAAAAAGGTTTAAAACGGAAGCAAGCCTGCGATTACGACTAGACAGCGTAGGCCCACGACAAGGGCAATACATTGCTCTTCCAACGCACGCTTTATGATGTCAGCACCGCGTTAACGCTCTGGCGCAAAGCAGCTGAACATCGTGTCGCCGATATCTTTTTTTAGATGTGCAAATTCTTATAAACAGGCAAAAAGCGCGTCGTCGACAGGAGTATTCCTGCCGCATACTGAGCTTCCCGTCAGACGCTAACCCCTGGCTATAATGGCCCCCTACCCTGCCAGGCTTAGCCGCGCATGCTTCGAAAGCTGATTACCCGCCTGTTCAAATTCCTGCTCTGGTTCGCCATTGCCTCCGTTGCCGTTGTGCTGATCTTTCGCTGGGTTCCGCCCCCCGGAACCGCGCTGATGGTTGAGCGTAAGGTGGAATCTTGGATTGATGGCAAACCCATTGACCTGCAGCGTACATGGCGCCCGTGGAGCGAGTTGCCGGACGATTTGAAGATTGCCGTGATTGCCGGTGAAGACCAGAAATTTGCTGAGCACTGGGGTTTTGATGTGGATGCCATTCAGGCCGCGCTTAACCACAACGAGCGCGGCGGCAATCTGCGCGGCGCCAGCACCATTAGCCAGCAGGTGGCGAAGAACCTGTTTCTATGGCCCGGCCGTAGTTGGTTGCGCAAAGGCTTGGAGGCGTGGTTCACCGGCTTGCTTGAGCTTCTTTGGCCCAAGCAACGGATTCTTGAGGTTTACCTCAATAGTGTGGAGTGGGGCGAGGGCGTGTTCGGCGCCGAGGCGGCAGCGCGCAAGCACTTCGGAATCGGTGCGCCGTACTTGTCCAGCCGGCAATCGAGCTTGCTCGCGGCTGTATTGCCTAACCCGTTGAAATGGAGCGCCAGCCGGCCCACGGGCTACATCAACCGTCGGGCCGGCTGGATTCATCAGCAGATGCGTCAACTGGGTGGCAGCGATTACATCGTACAAATGCAGAAGAATCAGCGACTCTGGTAACGCGACGCCTTACTGCTCCAGCGTACTGCGCGGTACGACATGAAGCAGCAACAGCTGTTCGTCTTCAACATGGGCCGTCAGTCCCTGCTGCGGATACACCCAGCCTTCCCCGCTCGTTAGTTGTAAACGCAGGCGCGGCGCACCGAAGCTGGCGATCACTTGCTCGGTGCTAACCGACTGCTTGGGGCGCAATGCTAAGGTCGACAATGCGTGCTCCCCCATCTCCGAAAGCATGCCCGCACTGAGTGGCTGTTCGGGATCAGTAGGTTTCAGACCTGTCGCAGACATCAAGCTAGCGTGTTCACGCTCATCTAGAACCAAAACCGCCTCAAGGCTCCACGTCTCGCCGGAGGCAGCCAATTCAGAGCGAAAAACCAGCTGCGGACCGTCCAAACGCGGCTTTAGCCACAGCTCGCCAGCACTCCGTTCATTCAGCTCACCGAGCGACAGCTTGCCTTCTGCCATAGGCCCTAGGATCTGCTGTTGCCACTGCGCCATGCCTGATAGCGGCTCGATTTTGCCGACACCACGCATCAGCCAGCCACCCCAGGCAAAGAAGGCGATGGCGATCACCACAAACAGCAACCAGTGCTGCATACGTAGCGGTGGCAGGGTCATAAATACGCTCCGGCAAATCAGAATCAGGCGGGCAGAAAAAAGCCGCACCTAGGTGCGGCTCTATCGGTTACGTTGAGGCTTAAGCGGCTATGGAGCCTTTAAGTTTGCTCATCGCATTTTTCTCCAACTGGCGAATACGCTCAGCGGAGACGTTGTACTTGGCGGCCAGCTCATGCAGGGTCGCTTTTTCCTCGGCCAGCCAGCGCTGATAAAGGATGTCACGGCTGCGCTCGTCCAGACCTTCCAACGCTTCGTGCAGGTTTGCGGTGGCGCTGTCGCTCCAATCGGAATCTTCCAGCTGGCGAGCAGGGTCGTAGCGGTGGTCTTCCAAGTAGTTGGCCGGCGACTGGAATGCGCTTTCGTCGTCCGCTTCAGCAGCGGGGTCGAAGGCCATGTCGTGACCAGTCAAACGACTTTCCATTTCCCGCACTTCACGCGGCTCCACGCCCAGGCTCTCAGCTACGGCATGCACTTCGTCGTTGTTCAGCCAAGCCAAACGCTTTTTCTGGCTGCGCAGGTTGAAGAACAGTTTGCGCTGCGCCTTGGTGGTAGCCACTTTGACGATGCGCCAGTTGCGCAGGATGAACTCGTGAATTTCAGCTTTGATCCAGTGCACGGCAAACGACACCAAACGCACGCCCATTTCCGGGTTGAAGCGTTTAACGGCCTTCATCAGGCCTACGTTACCTTCCTGGATCAGGTCGGCCTGGGCCAGGCCATAACCGGAATAACTTCTAGCGATATGGACAACAAAACGCAGGTGCGCGAGCACCATTTGCCGGGCGGCTTCGAGATCTTGATGGTAAAAAAGACTTTCGCCCAGTTCGCGCTCCTGCTCAACGCTCAGCAGCGGAATGCTGTTGACCGCATGCACGTAGGCCTCCAGGTTTGCACCCGGGACTAAGGCATGGACAGGTTGCAAAGAATTGCTCATGCGAATCCTCCGACTCACGAAACTCGTGCCTCTTGAGCACTGCGGGTAAGACTATACAGTTGACTCTAAAGTTCAAAAAGCACGAAAACACATATAGAAACAGGAACTTACTACTTCGGGGCCAGTTCGTTCAAGTGACGGGCCACCGCAAGCCAGGCGCCAATATACCCCAACAATACGGCGCCAAGCAGCAGGGATAGACCATCGGACACTGGCACGCCGCCAAGGGCGAAGTCACTGCCATACAGCCCAGCCAGGCGCACCACGGCGCCATTTAACCAGTCCAGGCCAAAGGCCAGCACCGCCCAGGACAATACCCCGGCCCCCAGGCCATAAATCGCCCCCATATAAAGAAAGGGCCTGCGCACATAGCTGTCGGTTCCGCCCACCAGCTTGATGACTTCGATTTCGGTACGACGGTTTTCGATATGCAGGCGGATGGTGTTGCCGATCACCAACAGCAGCGCCATAACCAGCAACAGGGTCAGACCGAAGACAAACCGCTCACCCAACTTCAGGATCGCGCTCAGGCGCTCAACCCAGAGCAAGTCCAACTGTGCCTGTTGCACCTTGGGCAATTCAGCCAAACGCAGACGCAACGCCTCCAGGGCGGTTTTATCGACTTCTTTTGGGGTAACCAGAATCACGCCTGGCAGCGGGTTTTCCGGCAGTTCCTTAAGCGCTTCGCCCAGACCGGACTGCTGCTGAAACTCGGCCAGCGCTTGCTCGCGGCTGATCCACTCGGAATCGGCCACGTCCGCCATCTCGGCAATCTGCGCGCGCAGCTTTTGCCCGTCGGCTTCGTTTGCATCCAAGGTCATAAACAGGGAAATCTGCGCCGCACGTTGCCAGGAGCCGCCCAGGCGCTCGACATTGTTAAGCAGCAACGACAGCCCCATCGGCAAGCTCAGCGCAACGGCCATGACAAGACAGGTGAAGAAGCTGCCAATCGGTTGCTTGGCCAAACGGCGCAGGCTGTCGATCAGGCTTGAGCGGTGCGCCTCCAGCCAGGCATGCAGCAGGGTGGTGAAGTCCGGGCTGCCGTCATCTTTTTTCTGATCGTTTTTCTTCGGCGCCGCGCCAACGCGTTCGGCAGCGGAAGAGGAATCTTGCGGATTACGTGTGGCGCTCATTAACCGGCCTCCCCGTCGCCGATCAATCGGCCGCGTTGCAAGGTCAGCATGCGGTGGCGCATGCGGGCGATCAGGGCCAAGTCGTGGCTGGCGATCAGGACGCTGGTGCCCATGCGGTTGATGTCTTCAAACACGCCCATGATTTCCGCCGCCAGACGCGGGTCGAGGTTGCCGGTGGGTTCATCGGCCAGCAGCAGTGCCGGGCGATGCACAACGGCGCGAGCAATGCCGACCCGTTGTTGTTGCCCGGTGGACAGGTCGCCCGGGAACAGATCGCGCTTATCGCTCAGCGCTACACGCTCCAGGGCAGCATCGACGCGCTTGGCGATGTCAGGTTTGGATAGCCCAAGAATCTGCAGCGGCAGGGCAATGTTGTTAAACACCGTGCGATCAAACAAGAGTTGATGATTCTGAAATACCACGCCGATTTGCCGACGCAGGAAGGGAATTTGAGCGGTGGTGATCTGCGCCAGATCCTGGCCGGCCAGGAGCAGCTTCCCCGACGTCGGGCGCTCCATCGCCAGAATCAGCCGTAACAGGGTACTTTTACCGGCGCCTGAGTGGCCGGTAACGAAGAGAAACTCGCCACGGCGTACGCGAAAACTCAGCTCATGCAGGCCGACGTGGCCATTGGCATAGCGTTTACCCACCTGCTCAAAGCGAATCATGCGTGCTCCCGCTCGGCGAACAAGGCCTGAACAAAGGCTTCAGCTTCAAAGGTACGGAGGTCGTCAATGCCTTCTCCGACCCCGATATAGCGAATCGGCAAACCAAACTGCTTGGCCAGCGCGAAAATCACCCCGCCCTTGGCGGTGCCGTCCAGCTTGGTCAGCGCCAGACCCGTAAGGTTTACCGTCTGGTGGAATTGCTTGGCCTGGCTGATGGCGTTCTGCCCGGTACCGGCGTCCAGCACCAGCAGCACTTCGTGCGGCGCGGTGTCGTCGAGCTTGCCGATCACGCGGCGAACCTTCTTTAGTTCTTCCATCAAATTGTCTTTGGTGTGCAACCGGCCCGCGGTGTCGGCGATCAGCACATCAATGCCGCGCGCGGTGGCGGCTTGCACGGCATCGAAGATCACCGAGGCAGAGTCGGCGCCGGTGTGCTGGGCAATAACGGCAATCTGATTGCGCTCGCCCCACACCTGCAGTTGCTCAACGGCAGCGGCGCGGAAGGTGTCGCCTGCGGCCAGCATCACTTTCTTGCCTTCTAGTTGCAGCTTCTTGGCGAGCTTGCCAATGGTGGTGGTTTTGCCAGCGCCGTTAACGCCAACCACCAGAATCACGAAGGGCTTTTTCTCGGCAGGGATTACCAGCGGCTGTTCGACTGGTTTGAGCAACGAGGCCAGTTCTTGCTGCAACGCTTTATACAGCGCGCCACTGTCGAGCAACTGCTTGCGCGCGACCTTCTGGGTCAGGCTCTGGATGATCGCGGTGGTGGCCTCCACGCCCACGTCGGCGGTCAGCAGACGGGTTTCGATTTCGTCGAGCAGGTCATCGTCGATGGCCTTTTTGCCGAGGAACAGGCTGGCCATACCTTCGCCAAGGCTGGCGCTGGTTTTCGACAGGCCTTGTTTTAGGCGGGCGAAGAAACCGGCTTTGCTTTCCGCCGTGGCCGCTGGCGCAGGTGCAACCACTGCAGGCAACTCAGGCACCGGTGCTGGTAGCGGCGCTGGCGTGGCAGGAGGCTGCACTGCAACGGGCGCAGGCTCGGGCTCAGGTATTGGCTCTGGAACAGGCTCAAGGGCCATCGGCTCGACCACTGCCAGCGGCTGCTGCTCTTGTGCAGGCGTAGGCGCTGGCACGTCGGCCACAGGCGTATCGGCAATTACCGAAGGGGCGGCAGGCGCAGGTTCTGCAGGCGTGGCGATATCAGCTACCGGGGCCGGTGTCGGCTCCTGAGGCTTTTTGCGCAACCAGCCAAACAGGCTTTTTTTCTCGCCGGTTTTCTCGCCGGATGCGTCCGGTGTATTCGCCTCAGCAGCGGCTGGGGTCTTATTGTCGTCTTTGGAACCAAACATGGAGAGGGGCTATCTCAACGGTGCGACGCGCCAACAGGGTAAAAACCCAACAGCCGTGGCCGCCAATAAAATGGATGAGTATCCTAGCACCTCCGCGCCCGCCGACGCTAAGACCAAGCGGGCCCTCTCGACAGGTCATTCACTTCATGAAAATGCTTGCCCGCAGCGCCACCTCGCTGCTGCTTGCGGCCCTTTGCCTGCCGCTGTCCGCCTTTGCTGCCGATGCCCAACCCACTCAGGAATTTACCCTCGCCAACGGCCTCAAGGTTGTAGTGCGTGAAGATCACCGCGCGCCAGTGGTAGTTTCCCAGGTCTGGTACAAGGTCGGCTCCAGTTACGAAACGCCCGGCCAGACCGGCCTTTCCCACGCCCTTGAACACATGATGTTTAAAGGCAGCGCCAAGATGAAACCCGGCGAAGCGAGCCTGATCCTGCGTGAACTGGGCGCCGAAGAAAACGCCTTTACCAGTGACGATTACACCGCCTATTACCAAGTGCTGGCCCGCGACCGCCTGCCGGTGGCCTTTGAGCTGGAAGCCGATCGTATGGCCAGCCTGCGCCTGCCGCCGGAGGAGTTTCGCAGCGAAATTGAAGTCATCAAGGAAGAGCGCCGTATGCGCACCGATGACAAGCCCAGCTCGCTGGCCTTTGAGCGTTTCAAAGCCATGGCCTACCCCGGCAGCGGCTACGGCACGCCAACCATTGGCTGGATGGCCGACCTGCAGCGCATGAGCGTTGAAGAGCTGCGTCACTGGTACGAAACCTGGTATACGCCCAATAACGCCACGCTGGTGGTGGTTGGTGATGTCACCGTTGCCGAAGTGAAAACCCTGGCCGAGCGCTATTTCGGCGCAATCCCCACCCGGGCTATTCCTACCGCCAAAGCGCCGCTGGAATTGGCTGAGCCGGGTGAACGACGTATCCGCCTGTATCTACAAACCCAGCTGCCGAGCCTGATGATGGGCTTTAACGTGCCCAGCTTGGCCACGGCCGAAAACCCACGAGACGTGCACGCACTGCGCTTGATTTCCGCGCTGCTTGACGGTGGTTACAGCGCGCGCCTGCCGACCCAATTGGAGCGCGGCGAAGAGTTGGTGTCTGGCGCCTCCGCCAGTTACGACGCCTATAACCGCGGCGACAGCCTGTTTATGCTCTCCGCCACGCCCAACGTGCAAACCGGCAAAACTTTGGCCCAGGCCGAGGCCGGCTTATGGCGCCAATTGGAAGCCTTAAAAACCAGCGCACCGACCACCGCTGAACTGCAACGCGTGCGCGCCCAGGTAATTGCCGGTCTGGTGTACGAGCGTGACTCCATCAGCAGCCAGGCCAGCACCATCGGCCAGCTGGAAAGCGTTGGCCTGTCGTGGAAATTGATGGACGCCGACCTCGCCGCTATCGAAGCGGTAACGCCAGACGATATTCAGCAAGCTGCCCGCACCTATTTCACCCGCGAGCGCCTCAGCGTTGCCGAAGTACTGCCTAAGGAAAAAACCCATGAGTGAGCGCAACGGTCTGCGCTACGGCCTGCTTGGCCTTAGCCTGTTGGTACTGCTGGCAGTGCTGGTATTTTTTGTCAGCCGTCCGGCCCAGGCACCGACTGAACCTGCCTCCGCCGCGCCGGCAGCGGCTAGCAAAGCACCTGATCATCTGGAATCGCTAGCGGCCCTTGAAGGCCAGGCGCCAAGCCATCGGCAAATCAATATCCAAACCTGGCGGACCGCCGAAGGCGCCAAGGTGTTGTTTGTTGAAGCCCATGAATTGCCAATGTTCGACCTGCGCCTGACCTTCGCGGCCGGCAGCAGCCAGGATGGCGACACTCCTGGCCTGGCAATGATGACCAACGCCATGCTTAACGAAGGTGTGGCGGGTAAAGACGTCGGCGCGATCGCCGCAGGGTTTGAAGACCTGGGCGCCGACTTTGGCAACGGCGCCTACCGCGATATGGGCATGGCCAGCCTGCGCAGCCTGACCGCCGTTGATAAACGCGAGCCGGCGCTGAAGTTATTCGCTGAAGTGCTTGGCAAACCGACCTTCCCGGCTGATTCGCTGGTACGGATCAAAAACCAAGTGCTTGCCGGCTTTGAATACCAGAAGCAAAACCCCGGTCGCCTGGCTGGCCTGGAGCTGTTTAAGCGCCTGTATGG
>NZ_JBBNAH010000641.1:0-19676 GCF_037994325.1 Pseudomonas sp. | reverse complement strand
GTGCAGTTCACCGAGGATGGCGCGGCCGACGGTGCCGGGGCGTTCCAGGGCAGTTTTGCTGTCGGCGATGGTGGAGCCGATGCTTTCGGTGCAGGAGTAGAACTCCACCAGTATCGGGCCCCACCATTGGATCATGGCTTGTTTGGTGGGCACGGGGCATGGGGCGCCGGCGTGTACGGCGACTTTCTGGCTGGACAGGTCGTAGCGGCGGCGTTGTTCTTCTGGCAAGGCCAGCAGGCGGTGGAACATGGTGGGCACCCATTGGCTGTGGGTGACGCGGTAGCGTTCGATGGCTTTCAGGGTGTTTTCGGCGTCGAACTTTTCGGCCATTACCAGGGTGCCGCCGAGAATGGTCATGCCTTGGCCCCATTTCATGGGGGCGGCGTGGTAGTACGGCGAGGGCGAGTAGTACACCGATTCTTGGTTCACGCCAAAGCCGCGCTGCATCAGGCCGGCGATCACGGCGGTGCTGCCCAGGGGCAGGCCGGTGAGTGTGGGTTTTACCCCTTTTGGCCGGCCGGTGGTGCCGGAGGAATAGAGCATTTCGCTGCCTTCCAGCGCATCGCGAATCGGGCTGCCGTCGAAGGCGGAGAGCGCGTCGTCGAACAGTTTTACCCCGGGCACCGGGTCCAGGCTGTAGATCTGCGGCGGGCGTGGCAAGGCGCGGACGGCATCAAGGATGGCCGGCGCGGTCTTAGCGCTGACGACCAGTACCTGGGCTTCGCAGTCGGCGATGATGTAGGCCGCTTCGGCGCCGGTCAGGCGGGTGCTGATAAAGGTGTAATACAGGCCCACGTAGTGCGCGCCCCATTGCACCGCTGGGCATTCCAGGCGGTTTTCCAGGCAGTACGCCACATGGTGGCCAGGTTTCAAGCCGAGCCATTGATACAGGCGGCCGAGGCGATTGGCATAGGTGTCCAGCGCGGCGTAAGTCAGCGTGGCGCCGCTTTCGGCCATGATCACGGCGGGTTTTTCCGGGGTACGCGCGGCGTGTGCGCCTGGGTATAGCTGGGGGGTGTTGTCGCTCATCTCAGCGGCCTCGTAACAGTGGGTAGTGCTGGCGTGGGTGCACGCTTGTGGTTGTTGTTCTGTGGCTTATAGATGCTGGAGCATCCAGCCGAGAATGCTGCGTACCCGCGGTTTATACGGCGGGAAAAACAGGCTGGCGGTCAGCAGCTGGGTTTTGACGATGGCGCGCTCATGGGAGAAGGCGCGAATGCCCCACTCGCCGTGGTAGCTGCCGATGCCGGAATTATTCACCCCGCCAAACGGCAGGTTGTGGTGCAAAAAGTGCGCGGCAATATGGTTGACGCAGGTGCCGCCGGCACTGGTGCGGGCGATGATGCGGTCGGCGCTGGCGTTGTTCTTGGTCCAGATATACAGGGCCAAGGGTTTGGGCGCGGCGTTGATGCGGCCGATGACTTCATCGAGGGTGTCGAAGCTGATGATCGGCAGCACTGGCCCGAAGATTTCCTCGTGCATGATTCGCGCGTCGTCAGGGATGTTGTCCAGCAACGTTGGCGAGACAAAGTGCGCGTCGATATCCACCGCGCCGCCGTAAATCACTCGAGCACCCAGGGCTTTGGCGTCGTCAATCAGACCCGCCACCCGCTGGCTATGGCGCACATTGATCACCCGCGACAACTCGGCGCCCTTGGCCGCCATGCCCTCGCCGTACCACTCGGTGAGGTGCGCGGTGACGCGCTGAACAAACTGCGCCTTGATGCTGCTGTGCACGTAGATATGGTCGGGGGCGATGCAGGTTTGCCCGGCGTTGATGAACTTGCCCCAGGCGATGGTTTTGGCCGCCAGTTCAATATCGGCGGTTTCGTCGACCACCACCGGCGACTTGCCGCCCAGCTCCAGGGTGACGCTGGCGAGGTGCTTGGCGGCGGCGGTCATCACCACCTTGCCAATGGACGGTGCGCCGGTGAAGAACACGTGGTCGAACGGCAGCTCCAGCAGTGCCGTGGCTACGCTGGCGTCGCCTTCAAAGACCGCGACCTCGGTTTCGTCGAACACCTCGCGAATAATCTTCACCAGTACAGCGGACAGGTGCGGGGCGATTTCCGAGGTTTTGATCATCACCGTGTTGCCGCTGGCGATGGCCGGGATCAGCGGACCCAAGGTCAACGTCACCGGGTAATTCCACGGCGCAATGATCAGGCAGCGCCCACGCGGCTCGTAACGCACCCAGGCTCGGGTACCGAGCATCATCATCGAGGGCTGCACGCGGCGCGGCTTTAGCCATTTGTTCAGGCGTTTGCAGTAGTCGGAAATATCCATGATCACCGGCATCAGCTCGGTGAAGTCCACTTCCACGGCGGGCCGCTTGAAGTCCTTGGCCGCGGCCTCTACCACGGCCTCGCGGTGTTCCATCAGCACCGCGCGCAGGCGCTTTAACTTGGCGATGCGTTGCTCAACGGTGGAGCTGCGCAGGGTCAGGGCGGTGTGCTGCTGGGCGGCGAAAACCCGCTGGATATCCGCCGCCAATAGCGGCGTCAGTGACGCTGGGGGAAAGTTCGGAAGCTGGGCAACGGACATAAGACGACTCGCTACGGAGGGCTGACTGACGCTGATATTCACCTGGCTGTCGACGATGGAAATCGTCGTAAACGACGACTCTGCGACCCCTGCCCCTACCTAGCATTCAGGCATCAGCCCCGAAACACCCCATGGACCTCACTATGATCGACAGTTACCAACCGCGCTGGATGAACGAAGAGCTTCTGGCCCTGCAAGACCTGGCCCGGCGCTTTACCGCTGAAGAAGTCACTCCCAACCAGGAGCGCTGGTACGAGCAAGGCGCCACCGACCGCGAAGTGTGGCTGAAAGCCGGCGCCGCCGGCATCTTGCTGCCGGACATTTCCAGCGAATACGGCGGTTCCGACGGCACCTTTGCCCATGCTGCGGTATTTGCCCAGGAACTCTGCTTGGCCGGCGACACCAGTTTTCGCTGCGGCCAACAGATTCATTTGATCGCGGCGCACTATATCGAGCGCTACGGCAGCGCAGAACAGAAGCAAAAATACCTACCCGGCCTGGCCAGCGGTGAACTGATTGCCGGCATGGGCATGACCGAACCCAACGGCGGCACCGACCTGCAAAACATGCGCACCCGCGCGCTCAAGCAAGACAACCACTACCTGATCAATGGCGCCAAGACGTTTATCACCAATGGCTCCACCGCCGACATTCTGATATTGGCGGTAAAAACCGACCCCAAAGAAAAAGCCAAAGGGGTGTCGCTGTTTATCTTCGAAACAGACAACCCCGGCTTTCGCGTCGGCAAACGCCTGAAAAAAATCGGCCTGCACGGCTCCGACACCTGCGAGCTGTTTTTCGAAGACTGCCTGGTGCCAGAAAGCGCCCTGCTCGGCGGCGTTGAAGGCCGTGGCTTCTACCAGATGATGCAAGACCTCACCTACGAGCGCACCCTCACCGGCGTCAACTGCGCCGCGGTGATGGAACACGCCTTTCGCGTCACCCGCGACTATGCCCGTGACCGCACCATGTTTGATAAGCGCCTGATCGATCTGCAAACCGCCCGCTTTGAACTGGCGGAAGTGAAAACTGCCGCCACTATCGCCCGGGTGTTTTCCGACTTTGCAGTGGAGCGTTACCTGGACGGGACCATCACGGCGGATATCGCATCGATGAGCAAGTGGTGGATCAGCGAGCAGCAATGCGAAATCGTCACCCGTTGTCTGCAGTTGTTTGGTGGCCACGGCTACATGCTGGAATACCCGATTGCGCGGATGTATGTAGATGCGCGGATTGAGCCGATTTATGCCGGGTCCAATGAGATTCTCAAAGAGATTATTGGGCGGGCCTTGTAAGCCTGCGGTAGATCAACAGCCCCTCACCCCCAGCCCCTCTCCCGCACGCGGGCGAGGGGAGTTTAATTGTGAGTCCCTTCAGCATTAATGTATTACTCATTCCGCCCCCTCTCCCGCTTGCGGGAGAGGGCTGGGGTGAGGGGCTGTTGATCGCCCCCCACCGCCAACCATAAAAAAACGGCCATCGAGAGGGCTTCCCGATGACCGTATAAAACCCTGACCCAAGCCACCAAACAGGTCAGGGGTGCGGAGACTGTTGCTTAGCCTTGGCTAAGCGGAATTCGCAGTACCAACCCATCCAGTTCGTCGCGCATTTTCACTTGGCAGCACAGGCGACTGTGTTCGTTGGGCTCATAGGCGCCTTCGAGCATAAATGCTTCATCGCTGCTCTTGGCCGGCAGGCGGTCTTGCCACTCGGGTTCGACATACACGTGGCAGGTGGCACAGCTGCAGGCGCCGCCGCATTCGCCGTAGATACCCGGCACCATATTGTCGACGGCAATCTGCATAAGGGTGCGGCCCGGTTCTGCTTCGATGCTGTGTTCGGTGTTGGAGCTGTCGATAAAAATCACGTTGGCCATATGCAACTTCCTACTGCGTTAACTGGCTGCGGGCAGCAGCGATTTGAGGCTGATGTTTTCATCGGCCAACGCCAGCGCATCGACCTGCACGCGCTCAGCTACCAGGCGCTTGGCGACCATAAAGTCTTGCGGACGATTTACGGCGTCCACCGACAGCACGATGCCGTTGCGCAGGTAAAACGCGCTGAAAGACTCCGTGGCAGGGTCGCCGCGAAACACCAGCTCGTCGTAGCCTTGCGACAGGCCAACCATCTGTAATTTCAGGTCGAACTGATCGGACCAGAACCAGGGCACGGCGACGTGGGGAATATCTTTGCCGCAGATCGAATGCGCGGCGGTGCGCCCTTGTTCCTGGGCGCTGGGCACTGATTCGATGCGGATCAGTTGGGCCAGAAAGCCGTTGACGTGTTTGGCGCAGTCGCCGACGGCAAGAATGTCCGGGTCCATGGTTTGCGCGTAGGAGTCGACGACGATGCCGTTGTCCACTTCCAGGCCCGCAGAGCGGGCCAGTTCCTCGTTGGGTACGATGCCGATGCCGACGATCACCAGGTCCACGTTAAGCTCGCTGCCGTCACTGAGCTGTACCGACTCCACCTGCTGTTCACCGTGAAAGGACTTCACGCTGACGCCGGTGCGGATATCCACGCCACGGGCTCGGTGGGCGCGTTCGTAGAAGGCCGAGATTTCCGGCGCTGCAACGCGCGCCAGCACGCGGGGTGCGGCCTCCAGCACGGTCACCTGCAAGCCACTTTTGATGCCTACCGACGCGGCTTCCAGGCCGATATAGCCGCCGCCAATCACCAGCAGGCGTTTGCCGTCGGCAAAATCGGCTTGCAGTCGGTCGATATCGGCCAGGGTGCGGATGTAATGCACATTGGGTTTGTGCGCGGCGGGGTCGGCGAGTTTGCGCGGGCGGCCACCGGTGGCGAGTACCAGCTTGGTGTAGGCCTGCAGACGGCCATCGCTGAGCAGGATGTTTTTCTTGACTCGATCAATGGCCAGCACCTGGGTGCCGGTCCAGCATTCCACTTCCAGTTTGTCGTAAGCGGCGGCGCTGCGAATCAACAAGGACTCGCGGGTCGCCTCACCCGACAGGTAGGTTTTCGACAACGGCGGACGCCGATACGGCAGCTCCGGCTCATCGCCGATCAAAATGATGCGCCCTGCGTACGCGTTCTGGCGTAACGTCGCTACCACTTCGGCCCCGGCATGGCCGGCGCCGACGATAACGGCAATTTCACTCGCTGAAGACATGCTCGGTACCCGCTCCGATGGCTGTGGGATTCTTGTGCAGCCATGCTCGCTTGGGGCGAATGCCGGTACATCGTCGTTTGCGACGAACTAAGACAGGTCGTACGCAGCACAGGGTAAGCAGGAACATTCTGGGTCCCCGCCTGCGCGGGGACGACGGTGTTGTAATGAGGGACTCCATCTTCCCCGCGCAGGCGCAAGCCTTTAAGAAACCGAAGTGCGCACTAAGCCCTGATCATGCAACGCGCCGAACTCACCACTGCTCAGCCCCAGCACATCCATCAATACTGCCTCGGTATCGGCGCCCAGCTGCGGCGCGGGTTGCGGGGTTCGGTGTTGGTCGTTGAAGCGCAGCGGTAAGCCTGGCGTCAGCACTCGGCCAATGCCTGGCTGCTCCAGCAGCTTGAACAGCGGGTTCTGTTCGGAGCATGACGGATCTTCGTGCAGCAAGGTGCAGATACTCTGGTAACGGCTCCAACACACGCCGCTGTCTTCAAAGATGGCTGTGATTTCTTCCAGGGTGCGGCTGGCGACCCAGGGGCTGATTAGCGCAGCCAACGCTTTACGCGCCTCGAAGCGCTCGCCTTCACGGTTCAGGTCCACACCCAGCTGTTGTGCCAGGGCGTCCACCTGCTCGCTGATACCGGTGACTTCGCACAAGCTGCGCCACTGTTTCAACGTGAGGCCAACCACCATGATGCGTTGCCCATCACGGGTCACGAAGTCGCGACCAAACGCGCCAAACAGGTCGTTGCCATACCGTTGGCGTTGTTCGCCGCGCTGCGCTTCGGCGAGGAATCCCAGGTGGCCCATCACGGCCAGCGCGACATCTTCCAGCGCCAGTTTTACGTGCTGGCCAACGCCGCTCCGGTCGCGTTGTCGTTCGGCCGACAGTAGCCCGACCGCCGCCATTTGCCCAGTGATCAGATCCCACGCCGGCAGCACATGATTGACCGCGCCGTAGACGTCTTGCGGGCCAGTGAGATAGGGCAAGCCGAGGCGTGGGTTGACGGTGTAATCCACCGCCGAGCCACCGTGGCGGTCGCCTTGAATGGTCAGTTGAATCAGGTCGTCGCGCTGGCCACGCAAGGTCTCATAGTCCAGCCAGCCTCGGGGTGGGAAGTTGGTCAGCAAGAAGCCGGCGTCTTTGCCTGGCGCGGTAATCAGCGCTTGCGCCAGTTCGCGGCCCTGGGCCTTGGTGATATCGATGACCACTGAGCGTTTGGCTTTGTTCAGCCCGGCCCAGAACAAACTGGTGTTGTCTTCGGTAACCGGCCAGCGCCGGTAATCCAGGCCGCCTTCCAGGCCATCGATACGAATCACCTCGGCGCCCATCTGCGCCAGGGTCATGCCCCCCAGGGGCGCAGCAACGAAGGCCGAGACTTCAACCACGCGCATGCCGTGAAGAATGCCGTCGTTCATCACGCGGCCTCGGCGTTCAGGGCCGCTTCCAGCAGGCTGCGGCCAATCACTTTAAGCGCCAGGGTTTCCTCGGCGCCTTCGAAAATCGACAGCACGCGGGCGTCGACAAAGTAGCGGCTCACCGCCACCTCCTCGGCGTAGCCCATGCCGCCATGAATCTGCAGCGCCTCACGCGTTACCAGCTCGGCGCTGCGGCAGGCGAATAACTTCACCAGACTGGCTTCCATGCGCCCTTCCCCCTCGGCCAACAGCCGGCCCACCGAGTAGCTGAGGTAGCGGCTGGCGACATATCGCGCCGCCATTTTCGCCAGCTTGGCGCCGGTCAGTGGGTAGTCGAGCAGGGGCGCGCCAAACACCTTGCGTTCACCGGCATAGCGCACGCCGGCCAGCAATGCCGCGCGCATTACGCCACTGGCCCGCCCGGCGGTTTGCATACGCCCGCCGGTCATGCCGGCCATGGTGTGGTAGAAGCCTTTGCCCAGGCCTTGGGCCTCGCCAATCACATGGCTGTCGGGAACGAAGAAGTCTTCGAAGGACAGGTCGAACGAGTGCATGCCACGGTAGCCGATGGTGGGAATGGCACGCCCCGTTAGGCGCCCACCGCCCTCTTGGCGGTAGTCAAAATCGTGGCCGTCGTAGCTGGGTTTTTCCGCCAGTAGAAGGCTCAGGCCGCGATGCCCCAAGCTTTTGTCCGGGTTGGTACGGGTGACCACCATCAGCACCCCCGCCTTGCCGGCAAACGTGCACCAGGTTTTTGCCCCGTTTAGCCGCCAGCCGCCTGCGCAGGGTGTGCCGCGCAGGGTCAGGCCGGCGACGTCGGAGCCAAAATCAGGCTCGGTGATGGCGATGGCGCACAGCGGTGCGCCCTCGGCCAAACGCGGCAACCAATGCTTTTTCTGCGCCTCGGTGCCGCCACTGAGCAGCGCCCGCGACAGAATTTCCGGGCGGGTGATCAAGCTACCTGCGGCGGCCAGGGAGGCCTGGGACAGCGCTTCGGTGACCACAATCATGGTCAACGGATCTTCACGGTCATCGGGCGCGCTGCCGCCGTACTGCTCGGGAATCGACAGGCCAAAAACACCCATATCCCGCAGTGCCTCCAGCAGGCTTTCCGGAATGGTCAGGTCTTCGCGGTGGATGCGCTCGGCCAGCGGCGCAACCGTGTCGGCGGCAAAGCGGCGGAACTGTTCTTCAATCATCGCCAGCTCAGCGCTCATGGCGACCTGGCCTATCTGTTCCGGGTGTTCTGCCAGTAGTCGCGCACTTTCGTGCAATGCCGCCCCAGACAATACGCCGCGCCGCAGTGCACGCAATTTGGGATCGGCTGCGATGCTATGCAGCTCCACGTCGGGCAGGTCCAGGTCGGCGCAGATGCCTTCCAGACGGCTAAGCACCAAGGTCACCGCTTCGACCGCAAACACCAGAATCAGGCGGCGATCCACGGCGCTGGTGGCGGCATTGACGGCCTGCAACGAACGTTCGGCGGCGAGCAATTCGGCGCTGGCCCAGGCCAGTTCATAGGTCGGCACTTGCAGCTGGTCGAGCAACCCGGCATCCAACACCGGCCCTCGGCTGCAGCGTGTGGCCAGGGCGCGGGTGACCTGCTCCAGCACGCTACGCAGTTGATACAGCAGGCGCAGCGCATCGTCATTGGTGGCAATCGGCAACATGGGGGGCACTCCAAACATCATTCGCGGATGGGGGTAGGCAGCGGCTGGCGTCGTTGTTCAGCGGACAAATGCCGGGCCAGCAGCTCACGGGCGCGGGCCACCACAGGGGCGTCAATCATCTTGCCGCGATAGGCAAAGGCGCCCCGCCCTTCGGCTTCGGCGGTGGCAAACTCGGACAGCAGGCCAACGGTGTACTCAACCTCGGCATCGCTGGGTGTAAACACGTCGTTGAGGGTGGCAACCTGCCCCGGGTGGATACAGAAGGCGCCGACCATGCCCAACTGCCGGCCCAGCACGATGCTGTGGCGAAAGCGTGGCAGATCGCTGAAGTCGGCAATGGAGCCGGGAAAACCAAACGGTAAAAGGCCGGCACGGCGACAGGCAAAGGCCACTTGCTGGTTGGGCCACAGCAGCGTTTCGGCGGTTGGCTCCATGCTCGCCGAAACGGAAAAATCTTCCGGCCCCAGGCTCATGCCCATCAGCCGTGGCGAGGCCCCGGCAATCTCGTCCAGCAGCGGCAACGCCGCCACGTCTTCAATTTGCGCGAGGATCAAGGTGTGCCCGGCCGGCATTCCGCGCTCGGTTTCCAGGCGGTCCAGCTGCAACGCCACCAGACGTACCCCTTCGGCAGAGGCGACTTTGGGCAACACCACCGCGCACACCACTGGGCTGACAATCGCCTGTAAATCCAGCAGACCACCGTTGTCGGGTTCGTTGATGCGCACCAGCACATCCAGGCCGCGGCTGGCGATGCCCTCGGCAGCGACCACTGCAGCCTCGCGGGCTTGTGCTTTTAGGCCCGGCGCCACGGCGTCTTCAAGATCGAGGATGCAGGCGTCAGCGCCTCGTTCGTGAACCTTGTCGGTGAATTTGCTGATATGCGCCGGCACAAACAGCAGCGAGCGCCACACAGGAAACGTACGGCTCATAACGACGCCTCCAGCGTGGCGGTGGCGGTCATGGTGACAAAGCCATCCTGATTTAAAGTCCATAGCTCCAGGCTGTTGCCCTCACGCTTGCTGCATAGCTGCAACTGGTCGGTGTCGAACACCGGGCGCACAGCACGGAATTTAAAGCGGCCGATACGCACGTTGGGGTGAAACACCGCCACCTGTTCAGCCAGCAAGGTGGCCAGCAGCGGCCCGTGCACCACCAGCGCCGGGTAGTGTTCCTGGCCGGTGGCGTAGTCGCGGTCGTAGTGAATGCGGTGGCCGTTGAAGGTCAGCGCGCTGTAGCGAAACAGCAGCACCGGGTCGGGCTGCAGGGTCTGTTGATGCTCTGCGGCATAGGGCGCCGGCTCGCCAGGCGGCAATGGGCTGGGGCCGTCCGGCATGGCGCGGTAGACCAGGTGTTGTTTCTCCACCAGGCATAGCTGCAAGCCCTGGCGGATTTGATGCTCCAGACTTACAAACACCAAGGCGCCAGTGGAACCCTGTTTGAGGTCGACAGCGGTCACGCGCGAATGCTGTATAGCCGAGACGCCCAGGCGCAAGGGAAGCAAATAGCTGAATTCACCTGAGGCCCACATTCGCCGTGGCAACGGCACGGGCGGCAAAAAAGAGCCCGTTTTGCCGTGCCCGTCGGCCCCCAGCTCGCGGTGCTGGACGTGGTCGTTGAAATACAGCCACTGCCACGTCGGCGGCAGGGCATCACCGGATTGCGGCGCCAGCTCGCGGTTTAGCGTGGCGCTAAGGGCTTGGGCGGGGAACGAGGCCAACAGTTGCTCGCGGCTGCGCTCGCGGCCGACCCAGCCTCGCAGGTGGTCGATATCGATGGCAGTCATCGGCGCGTTACCTCTTCAGTCAGCAACGACTGCCCCAGCGCCACACGCCTCGCCAGCCATGGGCTGGGGCGATAACGCGGGTCGCCGCTCAGGGCATGCATGCGCTGCAGAATTTCCAGCACGCGCTTGCCGCCAATGGCATCGCCCAGGCTCAACGGCCCCTGCGGGTAGCCCAGGCCCAGGCGCACCGCATCTTCAATATCGGCCACGCTGGCGATGCCGCGCTGGGCGATATCGGCAGCGATATTGACGATGGTGGCGAGCACCCGTTGCAGCACAAAACCGCAGCTGTCATTGATCACCGTCACCGGCATCTCTTGCGCCGCCAGCATGGCCCAGGCGGCGTCACGCACCTCGGCGAGGGTGACGCTGCTTAGCATCAGGGTGCGGTGGTTATCCAGACCTGGCAGCGGATCGACCGCCACGGCGCGGGTGGCATCCAGGCCGTGGGCGGCGCAGTAACGCGCCACGTCGTTGCCCCAGAATTGCACCAGCAAAATGTCCGCTTCGGCGGGGTTGTCGTGCAGCTCCATGGCCGCTTCCACCACCAGACCTTGCAGGCGCTCGTACTCATCGGCAGCGGGATCAACCCATACCGACAGCGCGGTATTGATTGGCGGCACCGGCGCAAGCTCATTGAGCTGTTTCTGGTTATCGCTGTAGCGGTACCAACCTTCGCCCGTTTTGCGGCCATACAGACCGGCGCCTAGACGCGGCGCAACCAGCGGTGAAGGACGAAAGCGCGGTTCCTGGTAAAACTGCTGGTAAATCGATTCCATGACCTTGCCGGAAACATCCAGGCCGGTGAGGTCCAGCAGCTCAAACGGCCCCATACGAAAGCCACCGGCTTCGCGCATCAGGGTGTCAACGTCCTGGGCCGAGGCCACCTGTTCTTCGAGAATGCGCAGGCCTTCGGTGTACAACCCACGTCCGGCATGGTTAACCAGAAAGCCCGGCTGGTCGGCGGCGATAACGGCGCGGTGGCCGGCGTTTTCTACGACGTGTTGCAGGGCGCTCACGGTAGCCGGCGAGGTGCGCACGGCGGCGATAACCTCGGCCACTTTCATCAGCGGTACGGGGTTAAAAAAATGCAGCCCGGCAACACGTTCCGGCAGTCGGCAACCGGCGGCAATATCGGCCACCATCAGCGACGATGTGTTACTGGCGAGAATCGCCTGGTCGCCCAGCACCTGTTCCAGCGCGCCGAACAACTGGCGCTTGACCGCCAGGTCTTCCACCACGGCTTCAATGGCCAGGTCGCAGCCGGCAAGGTCTTCGATGCGAGAGCAGGCAGACATACGCGCCATGATGGCGTCGCCCTCCTCACGGCTATAGCGCTGTTTGGCCACGGCGCGATTGATCAGGTCGCGCACAAACTCAATGGCGTTTTGTGCCGCGCCTTCGGCGGCGTCAAAGCAACGCACGGGATGGCCGGCCTGGGCGAACAACTGCACGATGCCTCGGCCCATGGTGCCGGCACCGATCACGGCAATGTGGTGAATGCTCATGCTTAGTTTCCTGTGTAGCGCGGCGGGCGTTTGTCGAGAAACGCGCGCATGCCTTCGGTTTTGTCCTGGGTGTCGAACAGCAGCAGAAACTCGCGGTTCTCCAACGCCAGGGCGACGTCCAGGGGTTGGTCGGCGCCGAGGGTCATGGCGCGCTTGATGGCGCGCAGCGCTTTGGGCGGCATGGCGGCAGCGGCGTGCGCGAGCACCAGGGCACGGGCCAGTGCGGGGCCTTCAGTGACCAGTTCGCTGACCAGCCCCAACTGCGCCGCTCGCTCAGCATCCAGTAATTCGCCCGTCAGCAGCATCAGATTGGCCACCGGCTTACCCACAGCGCGCAACAAGCGTTGCGTACCACCCGCGCCCGGCATGATGCCGACCCGTGCTTCGGGCTGGCCAAAGCGCGCGCTGCTGTCGGCGACAAGGATGTCGCACATCATCGCCAGCTCGCAGCCAGCCCCGAGGGCAAAACCACTGACGGCAGCGATCACCGGTTTCTGGCTTTTCGCCACCGGCGCCCAGTACTGACCGAGGTCGAGGTCGGCCACTTCTTGTGCGCCTTTATCCACCAGTAAGTTCAGGTCGGCGCCCGCAGCAAATACGCTGTCGCCACCGGTAATCACAATCACCGCCACCGCGCTATCGCGCTCCAATTCCTGCATGGCACTGGCAATGGCGGCGCGCATGGTCAGGTCGAGGGCATTGCGTTTTTCCGCGCGGTTGAGGCGCAGGATGGCGACCGCGCCGTCGCGTTCCACCAATACCGGAAGCGTCATTGGTGCGGCTCCTGACGGCGGGTGAATTGCGGCTCGCGCTTCTCGGCAAAGGCGGCAAAGCCTTCGCGAAAATCGGCAGCGAGTAGTAGCACGGCCTGGTCGTCTTCCTCGCGCTGTAACTCATCGGCAAAGCTGGCGGCTGGCTGTTGCAGGCGGCGTTTCATACGGGCAAAGGCGTCGTGCGGCAAAGCGGCCAACTGCACAGCGCGGTTTACTGCTGCCGCCATCACATCGTCGGCCAGCTCGTCGACCAGGCCGCTATTCAACGCCGCCTCGCCGCTGATGACCTGGCCATGCACCAGCATAGTTTTCGCTGCTGCCACGCCTACGCGCGCCGGCAAGGTACGCAAGGTGCCCCAGTCCGGCGCCAAACCCAGGCGCATAAACGGGAAAAGAAACTTGCTGGTCGGGCCAGCGACAATCACGTCGGTGAGCAACGCCATGCCCACGCCAGCCCCCGCACAAAACCCCTCGGTAGCGGCTACCACTGGCAGCGGTAGGCTTTCCAGCAAGCGGCATAGCTGGTGAATATGCTGCATCCGCTCACGGGCGCCGGCTTCATCAAGGTCGGCCATGCTGGCGATATCGCCACCGGCAGAAAACACCCCACCGACGCCGCCCAGCACCACCGCCCGACAGCCAGGGTCACGGCGCGCGGCGAGCAGGTGGTCGATCAGCGCTTGGCGCACCTCGTGGTTAATCGCATTGCGCTTGTCTGGGCGATTGATCAGCAAGCGCCACACACCGCTGGCCGGCTGGTCGAGCAACACACTCATCAGCGCCCTTCCTTACCGATGATGGAAATCGAGCAGACGTTCTGCGACGGCTGGCCACCGAGGTTATGAATCAACCCGGTGTGCGGATCCGGCAATTGCCGTGAGCCGGCGCGGCCCTGCAACTGCAGGTAAATTTCGTAGAGCATGCGAATGCCGCTGGCACCCACCGGGTGGCCAAAACATTTCAGGCCACCATCGATCTGGCACGGCACGCGGCCTTCGGCATCGAACGCGCCATCCAGCACGTCACGCACCGCCATGCCCGGCTCGGAAAGGAACAGGTCTTCCATGGTCACCAGTTCGGTGATGGAAAAGCAGTCGTGCACCTCGGTCATGCTGATTTGTTCGCGGGGCTTGCTGATACCGGCTTCGGCATAGGCTTTTTTCGCCGCGATACGGGTGGTGTGCACATAGCTACCGTCCCAGCCATTGCCTTGCATTTCCCAGCCGTTGGACACGGCCACTTGCAGGGCTTTAAAGGTCACCAGATCGGTCTTGCCCATGGCGCGGGCGATATCCGGGCGGGTGACGATCACCGCCGCCGCGCCATCAGAGACGCCGCAGCAGTCAAACAGGCCCAATGGCTCGGCAATGATCGGCGCCTTCAGGCACTGCTCTTCGGTGATGATTTTGCGCAGGTGCGCCTTGGGGTTTTTCGCGCCGTTGGCGTGGCTTTTTACCGACACGTGGGCAATCGCACGCTTGAGCAAGTGCGGGTCGACGTTAAAGCGCGCCTGGTAGGCCGAGGCCAACTGGGCGAAGTTGGCCGGGGCCACGGCGCCGGGGTACCACTGCGGAATATAAGTGCCAACGGTGGCGACCGGCAGGCCGCCATAGCCGGTGTCTTTGAGCTTTTCCACGCCGAGGGCCAGGGCGATATCGCAGGCGCCGGAGGCAACCGCATACACCGCTGCGCGAATGGCTTCCGAGCCGCCGGCGCAAAAGTTTTCCACGCGGGTTACGCCAATATTCGGCAAGCGCAGGGCAATGCTCATGGGGGTGCCGCCACGGCCGGTGCCGACATCTTCCATATGGGTGGAAAACCAGGCGGCGTCGATCTGCTCGGGGGCAATGCCCGCGTCGGCCATCGCTTCGCTATAGGCCTCGACCATCAGATCTTCGGGGCTGGCGTCCCAGCGCTCACCGAAACGGCAGCAGCCCATGCCAAGAATCGCAACTTTGTCTTTGATACCAATGGGCATGACGACTTACTCCAACGGCGCTTGAGGCGCAGGGGTGTGAACGGGGGTGGCTTTCCAGAAGTAGCGTTTGAAGCCGCGCGAGTCGTCGATGTCTTTGATGCGGAACACCATCTCCACCTCGAGCGCGGTCTGCACGTCGCCTTTGGCAACGTCGGTGAATTCCATGAGGATGCGACCGCCACCGTCGAAGTCGATTTGCCCGTAGTGATGGGGCGGTGCCATATACGAGGACAGCGACTCGGCCGACCAACTCAGCACACGGCCCAGGCGGTCGGCCAGCGGATGGGGCTCTTGCGTATCGAGCACGGCGGCGCCTGCGGTGGAGGTCAGCCGCGATGGCGGAAACAGCACGTCACCCGTGACGCGGCAACGCCCGGCCACCAGGCCGAGGATGGCGCGACGGTGGCGGTACGCAGTGCTCAGCGCGGTCTTTTTGTCTTGCTCGCCACGCACGCCCTTCTCCAGTTGCAACTGGCCTTTGTAGGCCAGAAAGCGCGTGTAGCTGAGTTCTTCACGGCCACGGGCCAGCCAGCCGGAGACACCACGGCGGGCGCTAAACTGTTTGATCTCATCGGTGACGCGCAGCACCACAGCACGGGCGCCGCTGCCGAATTGGGCAAGCACAATTACCTGCCCTGGCTCAGCGGTTTCCAGCACCTTGGCCAGCAACAAGAGACCATGGCCCACACCGGTATTGCCCACCTCGGCGGCCAGGCCATCGACCACCGCTTCACCGCGAATACCGCAGGCCTTCGCCACCTGGGCATCCATCTTCGCCAGTGAGGTGGGGAAGATAAAATGCGCGACGGCTTCGGCGTCTACACCGCTGTCGCTTAAGGCACGCTTGATCACCTGCGGCATCGAGCGGCTGACGCCTTCGTCACGCACCCAGCGCTCTTCCCCGTAGTAATCGATTTCGCGACCGGTGAGGCGGAAGTGATCGATAAAGTCAGCGCTTAAGGCCGCCTGGCCGAGCACGTCGGCAATCACCTGTTCGCGGCCAAACAACAGCGCGGCGGCGCCATCGCCGTAGTCCAACTCCTGAGCGCTGGCGGCGCGGGTGCGGCGGCTGTCGGCAGCGGTCAGCAAGACCGAGCCCGGGGCGCTGGCAGCGCTGGCCAGGGCTTGGGAAAAACCGGCCAGGGCGGCGCACTGCGAACCGGTGATATCGCTGGCAGCGGTGTATTCGTCCAGGTTCAGCGCTTCGGCAATCACCGCCGCGTTCAGGCGCTCGGCGAAGGGCAGCGTGCAGGAGGCCAGAATCACCTCACGTACGCGGCCTTCAAGGTCCTGGCCACCCAGCGCATCGCGGGCAGCCGCCACCGCCATGGTGATGCTGTCTTCATCCCAGTTGGCCATGGAACGGTGCCCTTTGGCCTTGCCTTTCAGCTCGGGGGCATACCAGGCATTGGCCGTAACCACGGCTTGCCGGCTTAAACGCAGGCGCGGGATATAGGCGCCGAATCCGGTGATACCAATGCTCACAGTGCAGTCCTCATGTTGGGTTCCAGTGCTGGCGTAAAAACGTGCCGATGCAGGCGATGGCTTCTCGCGCCTCGGCCAGCTCGGCAGCAAATTGTTGGAAGACGTGGATCATTTCGGGCCATACCTGCAGCTCTACCGAAACGCCGGCGGCGCGGGCCTTGGCGGCAAACAGGGTGCTGTCGTCCAGGCCCGTTTCGCGGTCGCCGACTTGCACCAGCAACGGCGGCAACCCGGCCAGCTCGCCATGCAGTGGCGAGGCCAGCGGGTTAAGCGGATCGCCGCCCTCCCCCAGGTACTGCGTGGCCAGGGCGACGATCATCGGGCGCTGATGAATGGGGTCGGCGTCGGCGCGGGTTTGGTAGCTGGCGGCGCTGGCACTCAGGTCGGTCCAGGCGGACAGCAGAACGGCGGCGGCTGGCAGTGGCCGGCCTTTGTCGCGCAGGGCCAGTAACGTGGCAGCGGCCAGGCCACCGCCCGCCGAATCGCCGGCAATAGCCAGTTGATCGGGTTCAAAACCCTGCGCCAGCAGCCAGTCGTAGACGGCCAGTACATCCAGCAACGGCTCGGGAAAGCCGTGTTCGGGCAGCAGGCGATAGTCGACGCCCAGCACCTGGCAACCCGCGGTCTCCGAGAGGCGCACCATCAGGTCGTGGTGGGAGGTGAGCGAGCCCATTTTGAAGCCGCCGCCATGCAGGTAAATCAGCACCTGCTGCTCGTTGGCGCCAGGCGCTTTAATCCAGCGCACCGGCACGCCGTTGGCGTTGGTGTCTTGGGTTTCGCAGGCTTGGTCGTCGGCCCAGAACAAGGCGTCCCAATCGCGGCGCAGGGTTTCAATCGGCGTATGCCGGCGCCAGCTGCCATAGACCGCCTGGATGCGTGCGATGACCCGCTCCAGCGCCTCGTGTTGGCCACTCATTAGCAGCCCATCCCGCCGGACACGCCGAGGGTTTCACCGGTGATAAAACTGGCGTCGCGGCTGGCGAGAAACACCACAGCGGCCGCCACTTCATCCGGTTCGCCAAGGCGGCCCACCAGGGTCGAAGCCTTCATCGCCGCCAGCAGCTTTCCCCCCCCCCCGTCGAGGGCTTTGCGCAGCAGCGGTGTATACACCGGACCTGGCGCGACGACGTTAACGGTGATGCCGTAGCGGGCGTTTTCCCGGGCAATGGATTTGCTGAAGGCGATCACACCGCCCTTGGCTGCGGCATACACCGCGCCGCCTTTGGAGCCCTGCCTGCCGGCCTCGGAACCGACATTGATAATTCGCCCATAGCCCGCCGCCTGCATGGCCGGCAACGCCGCGTGGGTGGTGGCGAACACCGCTTGCAGATTGACCGCCAGCAGGTACTGCCACTGCTCGATGGTGGTGTTGGTAAAGAAGTCGTGTTGGTCGCAGCCGGCGTTATTGATCAGGATATCCAGCGGCCCCAATTCGGCGACCACGCGCTGCACTTCAGGCAGATCGCTGACATCCAGGCGCACGGCTTGGCCGCCCACTTCGTCCGCCAGGCGTTCGGCGCTGACCATATCCTGGGCAGCAATAATCACCTTGGCGCCCTCGGCCGCCAGGCGTCGCACTATGGCTTCGCCAATGCCTTTTGAGCCACCTGTTACGAAGGCACGTTGACCGGTCAATGCACGCATGGTCATTGGCCCTCGAACTGCGCGGTGCGCTTTTCAATGACCGCCGCTAAGCCTTCGCGCACATCAAGGGTGCGGCACAGGTCGGCAACAGTGCGACTTTCCTCCGGCATTGCGGCATCGACGCCCAGGCCGATACCGGCCCACAGCAAGCGTTTGGTGGCGGCCAAGGCACGTGGTGCGCCTTCGGCCATCTGTTGCGCATAGGCCATGGCCGCGACCTGCACGTCAGCGTCGGCGACAATCTGATTGATCAAGCCCAGGGCAAGTGCTTCCGGGGCTTTGACCACCGGGTTCATCAACAGCATTTCCGTGGCTTTACGCGGGCCAACCAGGCGCGGCAACGTCACCGACAGGCCCGCGTCCGGGGCCATGGCAACGCGCGTGGCGCCACCCAGAAAACGGGCCGACTCACCGGCGATAACGATGTCCGACGCACACACCAGCCCCATCCCCCCCCCACCGGCGGCAAAGCCCTGCACGGCGGCAATGACGGGGGCATCCAGGTGGATCATGGCGCTGATCGCGGCCTGCAAATACACGGTGGCCTGGCGGATATATTCCGGCAGCTCGTCGCCCTTGCCGGCAAAGGTATGCACATCGCCACCGGCACAGAAATTCGCCCCCGCGCCGGTGAGCAACACCACCCGTACACGCCGTTCACCGTGGCAATGCATCAGCGCGGCGATCAGGTCTTGCAGGGTGGGAATGTCCAGACCATTGGCGGCGTCCGGGCGATTCAGGTGCAGGTGGGCCACACCGCCATGCAATGTCAGCCGCACGGCGCCGGTGGTGATCAACAGTTCAGGCTGACTCATCGAAGGGCACTCAAATCAGGAAAGACAGGGTGTAGAGGGCCTTGTCGTTGTTGACCAACACCACTTTTTTGCGGGCCATGCGCAGCCCACCGTCTTCGCGGCGCAGCAGGTATTCGTTGCGGGTGCACCAGACGGTTTCGGCGCGCAGGTTGGATTCAAAGACCATGGCGTTGGCCGCCACGCGAATCTCGTCGCCGCTGGCTTCAATAATTTCCACGTTGGAGAGGACCCGGCCGAGGCGCGAGCGCGGCGCCTGGGTGTGGCGTTTGCCGGTGTGAAATTGCTTGATGCGCAAGGCGATGCGCGAGCGGTTGTCGTAGATGATCGACATCTGCGTTTCCGGGTCGATGTCATCACCGTTGGCCGGCACCCAATACACCCCATCGCGGGTCCACAGCGCTTCCCACTCGTCGTACTGGTGGGTGTCTTGCAGACGTGCTTCGCGGAACAGGAACTGGCTGACTTCGTTGATCAGCGCCAAAGCGTCACTCATTTATTCGGCCTCCATCAGCGAGCGGTAGTGGGCCCAGATGCCACGGGTGGTGACCTCATCGGTGGCGTCGCCGATCAGGAAGCCGTCGGCGTCACGACGCTCGCGGGCCAGGCCTCGGCCGAGGTAGTTCCATTCGGGGTTGCGGGTTTGCACGCCGCGCTGGGTGCGCTCGTACATTTCCGAGTCATCGGCCAGCAGAAAACCGGCTGGGCCTACCGAGCCCATGGTTTGTTGGCGCAGGCGGCGGTTCAGGTCGGGCGCACCTTTGAATTGCAGGGCGGTGACGTGTTGAATGGTTTCGTCCACGGCAATGGCCTGGATGACGAAGATCTGGATTTCGGCAATAAACAGGTTGGGGAAAATCATGATGTGCGGCGTGCCGTCGATCATGATCTGGTTGGCCTTTTCCTCGCCGTAGGCGGCGCGCATCTTGG
>NZ_JBBNAH010000640.1:0-1698 GCF_037994325.1 Pseudomonas sp. | reverse complement strand
GCGTGGTATATGGGCGTGGCGATGGCGCGGTGAACCCCTGGTTGTTTTCCGGCGAACATGCAGGCGATCGCGAGCGTCGGGTTCTTCCCGGACGCCTGGCGGTGGGCGATGGCGAAAGTCAGGTGATGGCGGTGGTGGCCGGGCACGGCATCGCGCAACTGCCGCTTTGGCTGGTGCAGCGCGAGCTGGAAACCGGCAGCCTGGTGCAGGTGTTGCCGCACTTGGCGCTGGAAGGGCTACCGATGAACGTGGTGTGGCTAAAAAGCCGCCAGGGCTTGCCCAAGGTCAGCGCGTTACTGGAGGCGCTGGCAACTGCGCTGACACCCTCTGGACGTAGGTTGGGTTGAGCGTAGGTTGGGTTGAGCAGAGCGAAGCCCAACAGGGAGCCCAAACGGCTCCGCGTGTCGATCTAGCTCTATACATCGCAAGACCGACACGCACCGTCCTGTGGACGGTCTGTTGGGCCGGCCCGTGTTGGGCTTCGCCTGCGGCTCAACCCAACCTACGCTCATCGCACGCGGAACGAGCCAACCGCGTTACGCATCGCGTAGCAGGTCGTTGGCGTTGAGCAGGTCGAAGGCGATTTGTGGGGTGTTTTCCAGGCCGCGGCGAATGGCGGCGGGTATCGCTTGGCGGGTTTTGCGGCAGAGGCCAGGCAGTTCATGCACCTGAATGCTGATGCCACGCATGGTGCGCACTTCGTTAAAGCCAGGGCCGATTTCCAGGCGGATGCCTAGCTGCTCTTCCATACGCCTGCACATATGCTGCAGGTCGGCCAGGCTGGCGATACGCTCCAGACGTTCCAGCAATTTGCGCTCTTCCATGCGGGTTAAGCGCACGATCCGCAGGTCGGCATCGACGGCCGTGCGCAGTTGTTCCAAGCCGCAAATGCAGGCGCCCGGTGGGCAGGGTTGGCGGATAGGAAAGGCACTGTTCATGGGCTCCGATCATAGCCAGGCGGCGCGGGCGTTGCCCATGGCTTTTTTGCGGCTTGAAGAACCTTTACTGCAGACAGAACAAGGCCGCCCTGCGGCGGCCTGGTCCGATTCTGTGCAAACCCTCAAGCACGCACAGAAATAGTCGGCTCCGACAGAGCCGGTAGTTGCCCGGGCGAAGCCGGAGCGGGGTTGTCGCTATAGTCGCCTTGACGGCGGTCCTGCTGTTGGTTCCCCTCGCGGGCGACCTCCAGTGGGGTGGGTTGGCTGTCGACTTGGCTGTCACTCGCTACCGCTAAATAGATATCGAGTTGCTTCTGCTGGCTGCTGGCGCTGTACACCTGTGAGGCGGCGTCGCGACGATTCGCTTGGCTCGCGTCAGCATTTTGCTGGCTCAAGGTGACGCGGTCAGCACCGCGGTCGACGGCGGTGTTCACCTCTTCCGGAGTCACGGGAGAGTTTGGCTCTTGCGCCGCTTCCCCTGCTTTTTTGATCACTTGCGTAGACAGGGGCAGGGCGCTGCTGGTGCCTGATATCTGCATAGGACGCTCCTGTGTGATGGGGTTAGGAGAGTCTAATTCAGGCCACGGGCGAGCTTAGATTGAATGGCGATTTGTACCGTTGTGCTTGGTGGAAATGGGTTGCTGCCGACCAATCGATTTGGTCCGGCGTTAACTCAACGAAGCCATATCAATCACAAACCGATAACGCACATCGGAGCGCTCCATGCGCTCAAATGCCTCATTTATCTGGTCCATACGGA
>NZ_JBBNAH010000639.1:0-6021 GCF_037994325.1 Pseudomonas sp. | reverse complement strand
CACGACCTGGAACTAAGCGAAGAACAACGCATGATCCGCGATATGGCTCGCGATTTTGCCCGCCATGAAATCGCCCCGCATGCCGAAGCATGGGCCAAAGCTGGTTGGATCGACGACACGGTGGTAGCCCGCATGGGCGAGTTGGGCCTACTGGGCATGGTGGTGCCCGATAGCTGGGGCGGCTCCTATACCGACTACGTGGCCTATGCCTTGGCGGTAGAAGAAGTGTCCGCCGCCGATGCCGCCACCGGCACCTTGATGAGCGTGCATAACTCGGTGGGCTGCGGCCCGGTGCTCAACTACGGCAGCGAGGCACAGAAGCAAGCATGGCTGGCGGCGCTGGCCAGTGGTGCCGCGATTGGCTGCTTTTGCTTGACCGAGCCGCATGCCGGTTCTGAGGCCAACAATCTGCGCACTCGCGCCGAGTTACAGGACGGCAATTGGGTGCTGAACGGCGCCAAACAATTTGTCAGCAACGGCAAGCGCGCCAAGCTGGCCATCGTGTTTGCCGTGACCGACCCGGAGCTGGGCAAAAAAGGCCTGTCGGCGTTTCTGGTGCCCACCGACAACCCCGGTTTTGTCGTCGACCGCAGCGAAAAAAAGATGGGCATCAAAGCCTCGGACACCTGCGCCGTCACCCTCAACAACTGCGTGATCCCCGAAGCCAACCTGTTGGGCCAACGGGGCAAAGGGTTGGCCATCGCCCTGTCCAACCTCGAAGGCGGCCGCATCGGTATTGCCGCGCAGGCGCTGGGCATTGCCCGGGCTGCGTTTGAGGCCGCGTTGCTGTATGCCCGTGAACGGGTGCAGTTCGGCAAGCCGATCATTGAGCACCAAAGCATCGCCAACAAACTGGCCGATATGCACACGCAGATAAACGCCAGTCGCTTGCTGATTCTGCATGCCGCACGCCTGAGAACGGCCGGACACCCGTGCCTTTCCGAAGCCTCGCAAGCCAAACTGTTCGCCTCGGAAATGGCTGAGCGCGTGTGCTCCGACGCCATTCAAATTCATGGCGGTTACGGCTATCTGGAGGACTACCCGGTTGAGCGCTACTACCGTGATGCGCGCATTACGCAGATCTACGAGGGCTCCAGTGAAATTCAACGGCTGCTGATCGCTCGCGAGTTGGCCAACTACGCCCTGTAACGCAGAACCAGAAAAACCAGGCAAAAAAAACCGCCCAGAACGGGCGGTTCAACTGAGCAGGAAGCTCAGAACGTCCATGCTATTTATTGGAATAACGAACTAATGGATTAGCGAATGCTGAGCGCGCGCGGATGGCGGTTGTAGAAACCTACGTAGGTGCCAGCCGACCAACAGAAAGCTACCGGCAACAGCAAGGGCCAGGCACAGCACAATCAACCAGTAGGTCGCGGTATAGGCCGCGAGAGTCTGCTCCAGGCTGTCCTGCTGCCAGCGACGGGTGAGCGCGATGAAGTCGCCGACCTCTTTGCTGACGTCGACGACTCGCGGCGCCAAGTCACGGTCATAGAACTCAACAGCCTGACCAAACTTGCTTGTGTTGAGCAATGTGCGGAACTCATCTTGCTCACGCATCAACCGCGACACGCTGTTTTGCAAGGCAAAGAATGTGCTGCGTTGAACGTCGCCTAGGTTCAACGCCGATAGCGTGGTTATCTCAGAAAAAATCTGCGCCATATAGCTGTGAGCGCGTATGAGCTCGGCGGAATCTGCCTCGCTGTTGTCAGCTTGCAAACGAAGCGTTTGGTCGCTGACGCCCAGCGCCGAAAGATTGCTTTGCAGCTCAACCAAACCACGGCTGAAGGGCATTGTTTGCGTCTGAATATCCATGTTGGCATCGCGCAACACAGCAGCCTGCTGTACGGCAGCGAAGCCGGCCAACAGCAAGATCAAAAGGAACAACAGGAAAGATAAAACAGGCCAGATAGAACGACCGGGGTTGGAGGGGGTGTTGGGGTGCACGGTTAAATTCCCTTTAGTAATTCGAACAAAACAGAAACGCCCGAACTGTTACCCGTTCAACGGCGTCCCTGCCAACTGAGCCCTTAAAAATGAATTGCCAAGACCACCACTGCGCAGCCACTCAACAAAAACATCTGCGAATTGAAGATCCTGCCACCTTACCTCTGCGCATCGCTTGGCAATTCATACCCAAGGGGTAACTGGGTTGACGACCTGCGTCGTCGAGAGAAATTAAACGCCTGGCGGGCCAGTGGACGAAATCGGAAGCCCCCGACACAGCCGTAGGAAAATCCTATTCGATTGGCTAATTTCCGGCCTCTTGCAGGCCATGTCCCACATGGCTAACAGCAATTCGCGCAAACACTGCTATTCACATCACGCCCTGTTGGGCAAACTCTCAGCGCTGTGCCAGGTCTCACCCTCACTTCCCGCCAGCCGCTAAGGGCCCGTTGTGACTGCTGCTCCCGCCTCTACCCCGCTTACTCCTGCGCAACTGCGGCAAATCCTGATGGGGCTGTTGCTTGGGATTTTTCTCTCGGCACTTGACCAAACTATCGTTGCCGTCGCCTTGCCGGAAATCGCCCTGCAGTTGCCCGGTAGTGAAGTGCTGGCTTGGGTGGTGTCGGCCTATATGTTGGCCATGACCATTTCCACGCCGTTCTTTGGCAAGCTCGGCGACCTCTACGGCCGGCGGCGCTTGCTGCTGATATCCATCGGCCTGTTTGTCTTCGCCTCGGTGCTTTGCGCCATGGCTCAAGATATGTGGCAACTGGTTGGCGCCCGCGCCCTGCAGGGCATTGGCGCTGGCGGCATGATCGCCACCATTCAGGCGTTGATCGGTGACTTGATCGCCCCCGCCGAGCGCGGGCGCTACCAGGCCTGGTTCAGCGGTATGTTTGCCCTGGCCAGCCTGATCGGCCCGCCTCTGGGTGGTTTGCTTAGCAATCAGTTGTCGTGGCGCTGGGTGTTCTGGATCAACCTGCCGGTGGGTCTGTTGGCGATGTGGCTGTGCCACAAGCGCCTGGCCGGGCTGGCGCAGGTAAGGCGCAAGGCACAGCTTGATTACTTGGGCGGCGTGCTGTTGCTGATTGGGTTAGGCAGTTTGCTGTTGCTGATCACACGCCTGGGTCAGGAACGCCAGTGGCTAACGCTTGCAAATGGCATCGGCCTGGCGGTGGCGCTTATCGGTTTGCTGCTGTTTGTGCTGCAAGAGCGCCGTGCTACCGAGCCGGTTATTCCCCTTGAGCTGTTTCGCATCGGCCCGGTACGCGCCGGTTGGTGCCTGCTGTTTTTCGCCAACTTTCAGGCCGTGGCATTGGCGGTGTTATTCCCCCTGCACGCCCATGCCCAAGGCGGCGCGGGCACAGGTGCCAGCCAATTGATGGCAATTGCCATCGGAGCGCCGTTGGGCGCGTTTATCGGCGGGCGCCTGAGTTCGCAATTGGGCCGCTACAAACCTTTGATCCTCAGCGGCAACTTGCTGTTGCCTGCGGCGTTAGTGGCCTTGGCGTTTCTGCCGGCTGCGCTGGAGATGCTCAGCCTGCCGCTGCTGGTGTGCTGCGGCGTGGCGTTGGGCTTGCAGTTCCCCACCTCGATGGTGGCCGTGCAAAGCGCCGCGCCGGTTAGCCATTTGGGCGTGGTAACGGCAGCCTGCGGTATGTTCCGTGGGCTTGGCGGGGCGCTGGGGGTAACCCTGCTTTCTAGCCTGCTGTGGCACCTGCTGCCCAGCGTCGACCCGGAACATATCAGCGCCAGCCTTGGCCTGGTTGATAGCGAACAACTGCGCCTGGCCTTTCGCGATTTACTTCTGCTGGATGCCGCCATTGCGGCCATACCGCTGCTGATCGCCCTGTTTATGGCCGACAACCGTTTGCGCCATCGCCTGCCACCGGCGGCCAGCGCCGACTGATCGGCGGAATCCCGCCCGCCGGTGGCGGGATCTGGCCAAATTCAGCCCTCACCGGTGCCGCAAAATCGTCTACAAGCCCCGCCCTGCGGCGCCTTGCCGCACCTGGCCCCGGTCTTGCTCTGAGCCTTTCCGATTGAAAACTGGAAATGGTAAACCGATGAAAAAGTTGTTGTTATCCCTGTTGTGCCTGGTTGTGGTGGGCTGCACGAAAACCCCTGAACCAGAAAAAACCGTCGACGTGCTGCTGATCGGCGGCGGCATTATGAGCGCCAGCCTGGGCACCTACCTGAAGGAGCTGGAGCCGGGCTGGAGCATCGATATTTACGAGCGCATGGGCCAGGTCGCCGAAGAAAGCTCCAACCCCTGGAACAACGCCGGCACCGGCCACTCGGCCTTTTGCGAGCTGAACTACACCCCGGAAATGGCCGACGGCACCATCGACATCAGCAAAGCGGTGGCGATCAACGAGTCGTTCGAAATCTCCAAGCAGTTCTGGGCCTATCAGGTTGAGCAGAAAGTGCTGAACAACCCGCCCTCGTTTATCAACAACGTGCCGCACATGAGCTTTGTCTGGGGCGACGACAACGTCTCCTACCTGCACAAGCGCCACGCCGCCTTGCAGCACAGCTCGCTGTTCCGTGGCATGGAATATTCCGAAGACCCGGCACAGATCAAACAGTGGGTGCCGCTGGTAATGGAAGGCCGCGCCGAGGGCCAGAAGCTCGCCGCTACGCGCATGCCGATTGGTACCGACGTCAACTTCGGCGAAATCACCCGCCAGCTGTTCGGCTCGCTGACCAGCCGCCCGGACGTGGCCCTGCACCTGCAACATGAAGTACGCGACATCGTGCGTAACGACGATGGCACCTGGACGGTGGTAGTCGCCGACCTCGGCAACGCTGAACAACTGAAAAGCGTCAAAGCCAAGTTTGTATTTATTGGTGCCGGCGGCGGCGCGCTCAAGCTCCTGCAAAAATCCGGCATTGCTGAGGCCGACGGGTATGCCGGTTTCCCGGTCGGTGGCGAATTCCTGGTCACCAAGAACCCGCAAATCGTTGCCCAACACCAAGCCAAGCTGTACGGCAAAGCCTCGGTCGGCTCGCCACCGATGTCGGTGCCGCACTTGGACACCCGCGTGATTGATGGCCAGAAAGCGCTGCTGTTCGGCCCCTTCGCCACCTTCTCCACCAAGTTCCTGATCAATGGCTCGCTGTGGGATATGTTCAGCGCCATGACCTGGCACAACGTGATGCCGATGGCCAACGTGGGTGTGGATAACACCCCGCTGACCACCTACCTAATCGGCCAGTTGATGCTCAGCCAGGACGACCGCATGGCCGCCCTGCGCGAATACTTCCCTAACGCGCAAGACTCTGACTGGGAACTGGTGCATGCCGGCCAGCGCGTGCAAATCATCAAAAAAGACCCGGAGCTCGGTGGCGTACTGCAATTCGGTACCGAAATCGTCAGCTCGGCCGATGGCAGCATTGCCGCGCTGTTGGGTGCGTCGCCAGGCGCCTCGACCGCCGCGCCGATCATGCTTTCGGTGCTGGAAAAAACCTTCAAAGAGAAAATCAAGACGCCCGAGTGGCAAGCCAAGCTGAAGGAAATCATTCCCTCGTACGGCCGCAAGCTCAACAACGACCTGGAGCTGACCAACAGCACCCGTGCCTGGTCCAGCGCTCGCCTGCAACTGCCATTCGTGCAAGTGCAGCCCGATGCCGACCCTATGGCTGACGCGCTGTAACGCCCTGCTCTAACCTCGCTAAAAAAGGCGCCGGCCGCTCTGGCTGGCGCCTTGTCTCCCCCACCCGAGCACTCGTGCTTGCGGCCCTCAGGCATGACCGGCACACTGCCGGCTCGCAGGCACATCGCCGCCACAACTGGAGACACCCATGCCTGTAATGGATACCGACAAACGTATGGCCGCACGCACTTTTATCCTGGGCCATACGGATGCGCTGAGCTGCACGGTTTACCGCCTGGACGAGACCGACCCGGAAGCCGAAGAAGAAGACCTTGGCGACGGCAAGGTACTGTTCAACGGCCAATTCCAAGCCCCGGTAGAGTGGGACGCCGAAGCGCGTGACGACTTCTACGGCGACGCCGACCCAAGCCTGTTTTTCAACGCCTTTATCGAAAGCGAAGCCAAACCTGGCAGCAAG
>NZ_JBBNAH010000638.1:0-1283 GCF_037994325.1 Pseudomonas sp. | reverse complement strand
AAACGCGCCAGTCGGCACTCGACAGTCCTGAATCGTCGCCCAGCACCAGTGCGGCCAACGCACCTTCACGACCGAAAGCATCCACCGCAAGCATGCGTTGACGCAGGTGATCGCGCCAGGCCAACGGCCCACTGGCGTTGCTCAGGCGCTGGCCCTGCTTGACCGTGCCTTGGGCGCCGATGCGTTGGGCCAGCAACCACGCCTCATAGTCAAAGCCCTGCGGATTAACGAGCCCACGCGGGCGCTTGAGTTTTACCGCCAGGCGCCAGCGTTCTCCGGCTTGCACAGCCGGCCCATCGTGCCAGGCCAGGCGCATGCGCGTAGGCAACGTGGCCTTGCGCGCGCTGACGCCTTCCAGCTGAAAGCGCACCACGCCCTTGCCCTGCTCCGGCAGGCCGACCACACGCCCCTGCAGCCAACGGATCTGCCCATCCAACTCAGGGGCGAGACGATCATCCAACGCCCACTGCGCGGATAAACACGCCCAACTAAACCCCAGCAGCGCCAACCCCAGCGGCCGCCATAACGGCGTGCGCCATGGCAGCAGAACGGCCCCAAGCAGTGCCAAGCACGCCACCATCCAACCTGGCGGCAACTCCGGCAGCCAGCGCAACGCAACCAAGCCCAGTGCCAGCGCCAACATCCCTGTGCGCATTTGCCTTCGCTCCTGCCGCGCCCTTGCGTCGCCTGAGGCAAACCGTAGGCGCTTATTTGTTGTCACAAAGTCAACGCATTGCCCCCGCACAATCTGGGCATAATCCGCCTTTTTACGCCTGCCGAGATGCCCTATGCCGCGCCGCCTGTTCAAGCGCTACATGCCTAATCCCGACCTGATCCGGGAACATAAGTCGCTGCGCTTTCTCGGCACGTTGATGCATGACCCCAACCTCTGGCACCTCAATCGTCACTCGGTGGCGCGGGCTATGGCGGTCGGTTTGTTCGCAGCGTTTATCCCGCTGCCGCTGCAAATGCTCCTCGCCGCCTCCTTGGCCATTCCGTTTCGCGCCAACCTGCCGATCTCGGTCGGCCTGGTATGGCTCACCAACCCCATCACTATGCCGCCGGTTTTTTACTGCACGTACAAATTGGGCTCTTGGGCCTTGCAGCGGCCTGTAGGAGAAATCACTACCCACGTCTGGCCACGGATCAGCCACTTTTTTGAAGAGCCGTCCTGGGAGCTGATTCAACTGCTGTGGAAACCGATTCTGGCGCCGTTTCTACTGGGCTCGGTGTTGGCCGGGCTGATTGCCGGCGTGCTTGGCTATGCACTGACCATGCTGTAT
>NZ_JBBNAH010000637.1:0-2311 GCF_037994325.1 Pseudomonas sp. | reverse complement strand
GTGTTGTAGCTGAAGCTGCCGTCGGCATTGGCGGTAACCAGTGCGCCGCTGGCCAGGGTGATGGCGCCATTGCTGATGGCTTGGCCATTCACTTGGGTGACCAGTAGGGCGTCACTGTCTGCGTCGGTGTCGTTGGCGGTCAGGTCTTTGCTGCCATCGGCGATGGTCAGGGTGCCGTTCTCGCTTACGGTGTAGGCGCTGTTGGCCGACGCCGGACCGCTGCCGGAGAGGCCAGTGAGGAAGTAGTCAGAGCCGTCGCCGGTACCGTTGACGGTATTCACCCCTTCAAAGCGGATGCTATCGAACACCAGGCTGCCGGTGTCGATGGTGAAGCCGCCGGCGCCGCCGCTGCTCAGTTTGAATTCGCCGCTGGCCACAACCGAGCCGTTGTACATCGCCACCCAACGACCGACTTCGCCGCCGGCTTCGTTGGCCACCAAGTGACTGACGTTGAATTCAGCGTGGTTGAGGTTGCCGTTAAAGCTGACCACCAGCGCTTCGGACTTGCCGGTAGCCGGGTCGTATTCCAACTGGTTGGCCACTGCGCCCGAAGCGCGCGGCGTACCGGCCACACCCAGGGTGTTGCTGTTGCTGTCGTCACTGCCGCTGTACAGCGTGCCGGCCGAACCATCGGCTTTGACCGCACTAACGGTAATGCCCAAGCCTTTGCTGTCCAGCGCGCCCCAGTTATTGCTGGTCAACGCGCCGGCTTTGTCGCCCAGGCTGACGGTATAAGCCGTGCCAGCCAGGTCGTCGATGGCGTCGGGGTTGGTATTGACCACTTGGGCGCTGTCGCTGCCCTGCGGCGAGACGTTGCCAGCCGCATCGCTTTGCGTGGCCGTGACACTGATGCTGGCGCCGGTAGCCGGTTTGGCTTCGGTAAAGGAAATAGTGCCGTTGCTGTAGGTGAAGCCAGTGGCTGGAGTGGTGGTACCAGCGTTGACCAGTACGCCATTACTCAGGGCCAGGTTGGCCGAATGCGTCACGCCGCCATTGTCGATGCTGAGGCTGACGGTGCCGCCTGCCACCAGGTCGGCGTTGTTGACCGCCACAGTGACCTGTACGCCGTCGCTGCCGACTTCGGCAGCCGTCAATTGCGCATTGTTGTTTGCGTCATCAACGATGGTGACCACCGGGGCGCTGGCCGCCGTGGTGTCGCCAACGGTGGCGCTGTCACTACCGGGTGCCGAGGTGTTGCCGGCAACGTCGGTGATAGTTGCCGACACGCTGATCGGCTGGCCATCGGCTGGGCGCGGATATGTCAGGGTCAGGCCGTTGGTTAGATCGGCTGCTACCACGCTATGCGCAGTAACGCTGCCGTCCGGGTTGGTGATGTTCAACGTATCGCCAACCACGGTGCCGGTCGGTACGGTGATCTTCACGGAAACGGTGGTCGATGCGCCCAGCTCGGTGTTGCTCAGGGTGCCGTCATCGTTAGTGTCAGTGCTGATCACCACAGTAGGCGCAGCAGTGGCAGTGGTGTCGCCAACGGTGGCGCTGTCGCTGCCCGGCAGCGAGGTATTGCCCGCAGCATCGGTGATGGTGGCCGAGACATTAATAGCGGCGCCATCAACCGGACGTGGGTAGGTCAACGTCACGCCATCGGTAAGGTCGGCCGCCACAACGGTGTGCGTGCTAACGCTGCCGTTGGGGTTGGTGATATTCAGCGTATCGCCAACTACGGTGCCGGTCGGCACGCTGATCTTCACGGTGACGGTGGTCGATGCGCCCAGCTCGGTATTGCTCAGGGTGCCGTCGTTGTTGGTATCAGTGCTGATCACCACGGTTGGCGCAGCGGTGGCGGTGGTGTCGCCAACGGTGGCGCTGTCGTTGCCAGGAGCGGAGGTATTGCCGGCGGCGTCAGTGATAGTCGCGGAAACGCTGATAGGCTGGCCATCGGCTGGGCGCGGGTAAGTCAGAGTTACGCCATCAGTCAGGTCACCAGCGACCACGGTGTGTGGAGTCACGCTGCCGTTTGGATTAGTGATATTCAGCGTATCGCCAACGGCGGTGCCGGTTGGCACGCTGATCTTCACAGTAACGGTGGTCGATGCGCCCAGCTCGGTGTTGCTCAGGGTGCCGTCATCGTTAGTGTCAGTGCTGATCACCACAGTAGGCGCAGCAGTGGCAGTGGTATCGCCAACGGTGGCGCTGTCGCTGCCCGGCAGCGAGGTATTGCCTGCGGCATCGGTGATGGTCGCGGAGACATTGATCGCGGTGCCGTCAGCCGGACGTGGGTAGGTCAGTTCAAGGCCATCGGTAAGGTCGGCCGCCACAACGGTGTGCGTGCTAACGCTGCCGTTGGGGTTGG
>NZ_JBBNAH010000636.1:0-1675 GCF_037994325.1 Pseudomonas sp. | reverse complement strand
TTTTGTCGCAATCGAGCTGCGACAGGCAAGCAGACTTAGCCCAGCAGGGTCGCCCAGCCTTCAACCACGTCACCGCCCCACTTGGCTTTCCACTCTTTCAGAGTTTTGTGGTTGCCACCTTTGGTTTCGATGACTTCGCCAGTGTTCGGGTTTTTGTATTGCTTAACTTTGCGAGCGCGCTTGGTGCCAGTGGCTTTAGCGGCGCGAGGTGCTTTGCCGGATTTGGCATCTGGGTCGAGCATGGCAATGATGTCACGCAGCGACTTCTGGTATTCGCCCATCAGGGTGCGCAGTTTGCCTTCGAATTCCAGTTCTTTTTTCAGCTTGTCATCTTGCGAGAGGTTTTTCAGGCGCTCTTGCAGTTCTTTGATGGCTTCTTCTGTTGCGCGGTATTCATTGATCAGGGACATGGGCGATACCTTGAATCTGTGGTCGGGGGGTTAGTGTGGGTAATAATAGTCAGGCACTTTATGCAAGTAAACATGTTTGAATGGCTTTGCCCGAATTAGTTTCAAACGTATTTCAAAATGACCGCTACAAGATAGCCCGGTAAAAACCTGGGTGTAGCCACAAATTAATTAAATGTATGTGCCGCTAGTGGTGCTTATCGCTGCAACTAAACCCTGCAATAAGCAAGGACTTGCCGCAGGGCAGTGCTAGTGAGGCTTAGCGAGACAGCTGAACTTTTCCGGCGCTGTGGCTAGAATAGCGGCCTTTGTGAGTTTCTGGAGTTTTTGCATGCGCACTTTTCGCTTGGTAATCGCCTGCCCCGACGGCGTCGGTATCGTTGCCAAGGTCAGTAACTTTCTGGCGACCTATAACGGTTGGATCACGGAAGCGAGCCATCATTCGGATAACCAGAATGGCTGGTTTTTTATGCGCCATGAAATTCGCGCCGACTCGTTGCCCTTTGATATTGATGGCTTCCGCCAGGCCTTCGAGCCAATTGCCAAGCAATTCTCCATGGAATGGCGCATTACCGATTCGGAAAAGAAAAAGCGCGTGGTGCTGATGGCCAGCCGCGAATCCCATTGCTTGGCCGACCTGCTACACCGCTGGCACAGCGACGAACTTGATTGCGATATTCCTTGCGTCATCTCCAACCACAACGACCTGCGCAGCATGGTCGAGTGGCATGGCATTCCGTTCCACCATGTTCCGGTTAATCCGCAGGATAAAGAGCCGGCGTTTGCCGAAGTGACTCGCCTGGTCCGTGAAGTCGGTGCCGACGTAGTTGTGCTGGCGCGCTATATGCAAATTCTGCCGCCCGAGTTGTGCCAGGAATTCGCCCAGCGCGTTATCAATATTCACCACAGCTTTCTGCCGTCGTTTATTGGTGCCAAGCCTTATCACCAGGCGTCGTTGCGCGGGGTGAAACTGATCGGTGCAACGTCGCACTACGTTACCGAAGAGTTGGATGCCGGCCCGATCATCGAGCAAGACGTGGTGCGCATCAGTCACCGCGACAGCATCGAAGAGTTGGTACGCCTGGGCAAAGACGTGGAAAAAATGGTGCTGGCGCGCGGCTTGCGCTATCACTTGGAAGACCGCGTGTTGGTCCACAACAACAAGACGGTGGTGTTTGATTGATCCGGCCGTAGGGGTGTTGTGCGCACCACGGCATTCACCCAAGCATCGCTGGTGCGCGCAGCACATCCGAGGTAATCCTGATGAG
>NZ_JBBNAH010000635.1:0-22258 GCF_037994325.1 Pseudomonas sp. | reverse complement strand
GCCTTGGTGCGCACAGCACACCCTACGTTCGATCTCAGTCAGCGCCGCTGCAGGCGATAAACCCCTTCATCCATACGCTGCAACCCACGCTGCAGAAACTTCCAGTTTTCTTCGGCCTTTAAGCCATTCTCCAGGTGCAGCAGTTGCGGCTCCCACTCGGCGAGCAACCTTTGCACTTCAACATCCGGCACCGAGAACGGCGGACCGTCCATTTGGCTTTGTTCGTAATCCAGGTTGACCAGTAAACCCCGGCAGCCGCTAGGCAGCAGTTGGGTCAGGTGTCGGGCATAGGCTTCACGCATCGCTGGCGGTAAGGCAATCAAGGCGGCGCGGTCGTAAAGCGCGGTGCAGCCCCGCAGGTCTTCGGCAGTCAGGGCGAAGATATCGCCACACCACAGCTCAAGATTGCCGGCCTGGTAGATACGGAATACGCCGTGTTGGCGTATCTGCGGCTGCAAGTTGTGCTCGCGAAAGAAGTCTTCCACCGCCTGTTCAACCAACTCTATGCCGAGCACGCGCAAGCCCTGCCCGGCTAGCCACACCAAGTCCAAACTCTTGCCACACAACGGCACCAGCACCTGAGCGCCTTGAGGGACCTCTAGCCCAGGCCAGTACTGTTGCAGATAGGGATTGGCAGTGGCGGCATGAAAGCCGATCTGGTTGTTTTGCCAGCGTCTTAGCCAGAAGTCGGGCTGCATGATTGCCTCACTAATTCGATCAAATTGCTCGAGATTTTATACTGGTTTTCGATAGGTCCAAGCCGGAAGATGTTGGCATTCCCCTGAGGACCACGTCATGTCGTTACCCAGCTTATTTATTTCCCACGGTTCACCCATGCTCGCGCTGGAGCCCGGCGCCAGCGGTCCGGCATTGGCCAAGCTAGCTGCCGAGCTGCCGCGCCCCAAGGCGATTCTGGTGGTGTCGGCACATTGGGAAAGCAATCAGCTGTTGGTTAACAGCAACCCACAGCCAGATACCTGGCACGACTTCGGCGGCTTTCCACCGGAGTTGTACGCCGTGCAGTACCCTGCCCCCGGCGCGCCGCAGTTGGCCAGAGAGGCACGCGACCTATTGGTGGCCGCCGGTCTGCCTGCTGAACTGGATGCCAAGCGGGTGTTCGACCATGGCGTGTGGGTGCCGTTGATGTTGATGTACCCGGACGCGGATATTCCCATTGCCCAAGTCTCTATCCCTACCCGCCTCGGCCCGGCCTTTCAAACCCGTGTAGGCAAAGCCTTGGCCAGCTTGCGCGAGCAAGGCGTGCTGCTGATTGGTTCCGGCAGCATTACCCATAACCTCGGTGAACTGAATTGGCGTGCCGGCCCCGAGGTGATCACGCCCTGGGCCGAAGAATTCCGTGACTGGATGGTGGAGCGACTGGCCGCTAACGACGACGAGGCCCTGCATGATTACCGCCGACAAGCGCCGTCAGCCGTACGCAACCACCCGAGCGATGAACATTTGTTGCCGTTGTACTTTGCCCGCGGCGCTGGCGGCAAATTCGCTATTGCCCACCAAGGGTTTACGCTTGGCTCACTGGGGATGGATATTTATCGGTTTGATTGAGGAGCGCATTTTGGTGCGCGCAGCACACCCTACGGCGCCGATGATCCACAGGCGCACCAGCACCCGCCGCACAAACTGGCAGCCATAAAAAAACCCGCACTAGGCGGGTTTTTTATTAACGACTGATCAGTCTTCACGGTACCGGCGCAGCTTCAGCTGCTTACCGGCAACGCGGGTGTCTTTCAGTTTGGTCAGCAGACGCTCCAGACCTTCTTCCGGCAGTTCAACCAGGCTGAAGCTGTCGCGCACTTGAATGCGGCCGATGGCTTCGCGGGCCAGGCCGCCTTCGTTAAGGATGGCGCCCAGCAGGTTTTTGGCGGCAATACCGTCGCGTGCGCCCAGAGCGGTACGGCAACGGGCACGGCCTTCGGCCAGTGGCATCGGCGCGCGACGCTCACGCGGCTCGCTGCGCTCGGAACCAGCAGGACGCTCGGAACGCTCACGCGGTGCGCTGGTTGGCACCAGTGGCTGCTCGCGCTCTACGTCAGCAAGGGTCAGCGCTTGACCGTTGGTGGCTTTGCGCAGCAGAGCTGCAGCCAGGGCACGCGGGGTGCAACCAATGTCAGCGGTCAAACGGTCGAGCAGATCGCCATGGCTGGCTTCGGCATCAGCTACCAACGGCGCCAGGCTGTTGGTCAATTTCTTGATGCGTGCGTCCAATACTTGCTGGCCATTGGGCAGGCGAACTTCGGCAACCTTTTGCCCGGTTACGCGCTCGATCACTTGCAGCATGCGGCGCTCACGTGGCGTCACCAGCAACAGGGCGCGACCGGTACGACCAGCACGGCCGGTACGACCGATACGGTGTACGTAAGACTCTGGGTCATAAGGCATGTCCACGTTCATTACGTGGGTGATGCGCGGTACGTCGAGACCACGGGCAGCCACGTCGGTAGCAACCACGATGTCCAGACGGCCATCTTTCAACGATTCGATAACACGCTCACGTTGGTTCTGGGCGATGTCACCGTTCAGCGCAGCGGCTTTATAGCCTTTGGCTTCCAGCGCAGCGGCCAGGTCCAGAGTCGCTTGCTTGGTACGCACGAAAGCGATCAGTGCGTCGAAGTCTTCCACTTCCAGCAGACGCAGTACGGCAGCGTGCTTCTGGTCAGCGTGAACCAGCAGGTGAGCCTGCTCAATCGCGGTCACAGTCTGGGTTTTGGTTTCGATTTTGATGTGCTTCGGGTCACGCAGGTGCTTTTCAGCAATGGCGCGAATCGAGTGCGGCAAGGTGGCCGAGAACAGTACGGTCTGGCGGCTTGCTGGCATGGCCTTGAAGATAACTTCCAGGTCGTCCATAAAGCCCAGCTTGAGCATTTCGTCGGCTTCGTCGAGCACCAGGTGCTGGATAGTCGACAGCACTTTCTCGTCACGACGCAGGTGGTCAACCAAGCGACCTGGGGTGGCCACAACAATCTGGGCGCCATTACGGATGGCTTTCAGTTGTGGGCCCATTGGTGCGCCGCCGTAAACGGCGACCACGGTAACGCCGGGCATTTGCTTAGCGTAGGTTTCAAACGCGGTGGCCACTTGCAGGGCCAGCTCGCGGGTCGGCGCCAGGATCAACGCTTGTACTTCGCGCTTGGCCGGGTCGATGCGGTTCAGAATCGGCAGTGCAAACGCGGCGGTTTTACCGGTACCGGTTTGCGCTTGGCCGATCATGTCGTGGCCGGCGAGGATTACCGGAATAGCTTGCAGTTGAATAGCCGAAGGCTCTTCGTAACCGGTGGCGATTACTGCAGCGAGAATATTGGGGTGAAGTCCGAGCGCGGCGAAGCCGCCGGATACCTGGGTCATGGGTCTGCCTCAAAGTGCATCCGCAAAGACCCATGTTCCAAAGCTGCGCATGCCGTGTAAGACCCGAAGGTAACCCTGGCAGCCCTGTAGGCGGGGATTTGCGAAAACGTATTAATGAAAAAAGAAGATATTCAGGACGTTCACTTGGTGAACTGCAACCAGAGCTCGCTCTGGGAAAAACCTGCAAAACCTGAACACGGCCTGTTGAAGCCGGCGCGCACTATACCGGAAAAAGTTGACCTCGGTGTAAGTTTTGCCAAGAAAATCCTTACGCTCCGCTGGCCGGTCACCGATTTAGACGCCTTTTGCCGTTCTGCTAGGGCAAATGGACAAGCGAAAGCCGGCCAGCTATACCGCACCAGTCGCCTCGCCCCAGCACAAGGAAAAACCGCTATGAACCGCAGCAGCATTGGTCGCGTCACCCGAGAAAAACGTGGCCACATTATGCTGATCGGTCTCGACCGGCCGGCCAAACGCAATGCCTTCGACCTGGCACTGCTCGACGACCTAACGCTGGCCTATGGCGAGTTCGAACGCGACAGCGAAGCGCGGGTAGCGCTGGTGTTTGCCCATGGCGAGCACTTCACCGCCGGGCTGGATCTGGCCAATGTCGCAGCCACCTTTGTCAGCGGCTGGCAGATTCCCGAGGGCGGTTGCGACCCCTGGGGCGTATTTGGCGGGCCACGGGTGAGCAAGCCGGTGATCGTTGCCGTGCAGGGTTACTGCTACACCATCGGCATCGAGCTGATGCTCGCCTCGGATATCAACCTGTGCGCCAGCAATACCCGTTTTGCCCAGATGGAAGTGCAGCGCGGCATCTTCCCATTTGGCGGTGCGACATTACGTATGCATCAAGCCGCAGGCTGGGGCAATGCCATGCGCTGGCTGCTTACCGGCGATGAGTTCGACGCCCACGAAGCCTGCCGCCTGGGCTTGGTCCAGGAAGTGTTGGCCAGCGAAGACTTAATGCCCCGCGCCCTGCACCTGGCGGAGCGCGTTGCAGCGCAGGCGCCACTGGGCGTGCAGGCAACCCTGGCGTCGGCGCGCCAGGCGGTAATCGCAGGCGATGAAGCCGCGGCCGCCGCCCTGCCCGCCACCATGCGCCGCTTGATGACCAGCGAAGATGCGCAGGAAGGCGTGCGCGCTATGCAAGAGCGCCGGCCGGGCGACTTTAAGGGGCGCTGACTCAGGTAGCCGGACGAATCAGCTCAATCAGCGGTTGCAGGGAGTAGCCCAACTGCCCTTCCAGCGCGTGGGCGCGCTGTTCAACGGCGGCGATATCCAGCTGCTGATCCAGGTCGGCCGGCACGATCAGAATCACATTGCCCTCCTTTACCGGCAGTTCCCAATAGTGGCGGTGATACAGGCCGCGCAGCAGCGCTGCGCCCAGTGGTTTGCCGTCATCGCTGGCCCATTGGTTAATCACCAGCCAGCCGCCGGGGTTCAAGCGTTGCTGACACCCTTCAAGAAAGCGCCAGGCCAAATGGCCCACGGCCGGGCCGGTGTCGGTATATAGGTCGACAAAAATCAGGTCGGCGCTTTCGGCGCTTTCCAGGAGTTGCTGGGCATCGCCAATGCGCACGTACAAACGTGGATCATCGTCCAAGCCCATATATTCCATGGCCAGGCGCGGCACGTCGGAGCGCAGTTCGATGGCTTCAACGTCGTCCAGCGGCAGAAACTTCAAACAGGCTTGGGTCAAGGTGCCCGCGCCCAAACCGAGAAACAGCGCGCTCTCCGGCTGCGCGTGGCTCAAGGCGCCGATAAACATGGCGCGGGTGTAGTCGTACTCCAGCCAGGTGGGGTCTGGCAGAAATACGCAGCTTTGTTCGATGGCATCGCCAAACTCGAGAAAGCGGTAGTCGCCGACTTGCATCACCTTAATCACGCCGTACTCGTCGTGAATCTCGGCCAACAGTAATTCTTCGGTCAGCTCGTCCCGTGGCGGCTGTACAGGCATCTCACTCTCCGCTTAAAAATCCCGCCATGACATCGCCGACCAGGCGCTATCGGGGAAAGGCGCCGATTGTCATTGAAGTGCCAGGGCCGGGTCACGCGATAATTCGCCCACTTTTGGCCCTGCCAACAATAAGAACGACGGGAGAATGTTATGTACGCCATCATCGGCGCTGGCCCCATGGGCCTTTGCACAGCCCGCCAACTGCAAAAACACGGCATTGCGTTTGTTGGCTTTGAGCTGCATGCGAATGTGGGCGGTCTGTGGGACATCGATAACCCGCACAGCACCATGTATGAATCGGCGCATTTGATTTCCTCCAAAGGCACCACGCAGTTCAGCGAATTCCCCATGGACGAGGCTGTTGCGCCCTACCCGCACCACAGCGAAATGCGCCGCTACTTCCGTGACTATGCCGAGCATTTTGGCTTGTACGAGCACTACCAGTTCGACACTCGCGTGCTGCGTATGGAACGCCGCGAAAACGGCTGGACCCTGTATACCGAAAAAGCCGGGGTGACCCGCGAGTGGCAATTCGATGGCGTGTTGATCGCCAACGGCACGCTGCATAAACCCAACCTCGCCGAGCTGCCGGGTTCGTTTAGCGGCGAGTTGCTGCACTCCAGCGACTACCGCTCCCCCGAGATATTCAGCGGCAAGCGCGTATTGGTCGTCGGCTGCGGCAACTCGGCTTGCGATATCACCGTTGATGCCGTGCACCGCGCCGCATCGGTGGACTTGTCGGTGCGCCGCGGCTACTACTTCCTGCCCAAGTTTCTCTTGGGCCGCCCCATCGACACCTTTGGCGGCGCAGTAAAACTGCCGCGTGCGCTAAAGCAACGTATCGACGGCCTGCTGATTCGCGCACTGGTCGGCAAGCCCTCCAACTACGGCCTGCCCGACCCTGATTACAAACTCTATGAATCGCACCCGGTGATGAACTCGTTGGTCCTGCACCACCTCGGCCATGGCGATATCAACGCGCGGCGCGATATCGCCAAGGTCGACGGCAAATCGGTGACGTTTACCGACGGCGAAACGGCCGAGTACGACCTGATTTTGCAGGGCACCGGCTACAAGCTCGACTACCCCTTTATCGACCGCAGCCACCTCAACTGGCCTGAAGGTGCCGGTGCACCAAAGCTGTACCTCAACGTGTTCCATCCCGAGTACGACGACCTGTTTATGATGGGCATGGTCGAAGCCTCGGGCCTGGGCTGGCAGGGCCGCGCCGAGCAGGCCGAATTAGTCGCGCTATTTATTCGCCAATTACAGGCGCAAGCGCCGGCGGCGAAAGCGTTTCAGGCTACCAAGCGTGAACGGGCCAGTATTCGCCTGGACGGCGGCTACGGCTATCTGGACCTCGAGCGCATGGCCTACTACGTGCACAAAGACACCTACCGCCAGGCCATCGCCAAGCACAGCGCCGCGTTACGCCCAATCGCCACCGCGGGCTGAAACAGACATGCACAGGCTCTATCGCGCCGATCAACAGCCGGCGCGCTTGTGGCCGTGGGCCGATCGGTTACCATGCCCGTCCGCCTAATCTGCTTGAGCCGAGAACCTCGATGTCGCAACCATGGAGCCCCAGCAGCTGGAGAGCTAAACCCATCCAGCAGCAACCGCAGTACCCAGACGCCGCCCACCTGAGCACCGTTGAACAAACCCTGGCCGGTTATCCGCCGCTGGTGTTTGCCGGCGAAGCGCGCGAACTGCGCCGCCAGTTTGCCGAGGTCACCCAGGGCCGTGCGTTTTTGCTGCAAGGGGGCGACTGCGCCGAGAGCTTTGCCGAGTTCAGCGCGGCGAAAATTCGCGACACCTTTAAAGTGCTGCTGCAAATGGCGATTGTCATGACCTTTGCAGCCGGCAGCCCGGTGGTAAAAGTTGGTCGTATGGCCGGCCAGTTCGCCAAGCCGCGCTCGGCCAACGACGAAACCATTGATGGCGTTACCCTGCCCGCCTACCGCGGCGATATCGTCAATGGCATCGGCTTTGACGCCAGCAGCCGCGTGCCAGACCCTGAGCGTTTGCTGCAGGCCTACCACCAGTCCACCGCCAGCCTTAACCTGCTGCGCGCCTTTGCCCAGGGCGGTTTTGCCGACCTGCACCAAGTGCACAAGTGGAACCTGGAATTTATCGAAAACTCGGCGCTTGGCGAGAAGTACAACCAGCTTGCCGACCGTATCGACGAAACCCTGGCCTTTATGCGCGCCTGCGGCATGGACAGCTCGGCGCAAGTGCGCGAAACCAGTTTCTTCACCGCCCACGAAGCGCTGCTGCTGAATTACGAGCAAGCCTTTGTCCGCCGCGACAGCCTGACTGGCGGCGACTACGCCTGCTCGGCGCATATGTTGTGGATTGGCGACCGCACCCGTCAGGTCGACGGCGCCCATGTGGAATTTCTCCGTGGCGTCGGCAACCCCATCGGCGTGAAGTGCGGACCGAGCATGAGCAGCGAAGATTTGATTCGCCTGATCGATATTCTTAACCCGGACAACGACCCCGGCCGCCTGAACCTGATCGTGCGCATGGGCGCCGACAAGGTCGAAGCGGGCCTGCCGCGTCTGCTGCGCACGGTTAAAGAAGAAGGCCGCCACGTGTTGTGGAGCTCCGACCCCATGCACGGCAACACCATCAAGGCCTCCAGCGGCTACAAAACCCGCGACTTCGCGCAGATCCTTGCCGAGGTTAAGCAGTTCTTCCAAGTGCACGAAGCCGAAGGCACGTATGCCGGTGGTATTCATATCGAGATGACGGGGCAGAACGTCACCGAGTGCATTGGCGGCTCGCGGCCGATTACCGAAGATGGCCTATCCGACCGCTACCACACCCACTGCGACCCACGGATGAACGCCGACCAGTCGTTGGAATTAGCGTTTTTGATTGCCGAAACGTTGAAAGGCGTACGGCGCTAAACGCCGACGATCTCGAACACGTCACCGCCATTCACGAATCGTCGTCCCCGCGCAGGCGGGGACCCAGACTGCAACGTCAGGCGCATTATTCACGTCACCTTTAAATTCTGGATCCCCGCCTGCGCGGGGATGACGGTGAGTGCTTGCCCTACCCCCTAAGCCCAGGGCTTAAGCGCAACATATCCAGCACCACATCCACCAGGCGTTCGGCCTCTTTGCCCAAGGCAAAGCTTTTCGGCGCCAGCAGCCATTTGGCTAATACCCCATCTATAAACGAATGCAGGCACAGCGCTGCACGCTTGGTGTTGAGGTCTTCAGGCAACTGGCCTTTGTTGATGGCGTTACGCAGGGTCAGCTCAATGCGCTGGTCGCAGTCGATGCTGTTGTCTTGCATGCGTTGGCGCAGGTCGTTGAGTTCGTCGGTGTACTCACATTTATGGAACAGAATTTCGTTGATGCGCCGCACCTGCGCATCACTGGCGGTCTGTTTAAACACCTGCACCAGCAATTCACGCATGCGCCCTAGCGGGTCGGGCTCGCTGGCGCTTTCGCTGGCCTTAGCCAATTCCTCGAACGGTAGGTGCGCGCGCTCGAACATCGCTTCAAACAGGTCGCTCTTATTGCTGAAGTGCCAATAGATGGCACCACGGGTAACCCCGGCCACTTCGGCAATTTTGGCCAGCGTGGTGCGGCCGACGCCATGCTCGTAGAACGCCTGCTCGGCAGCATCGAGAATCTGGCTACGGGTTTCCTGCGCTTCTTCTTTGGTCCGTCTGACCATATGGGTACAGCCCTTGGTTAGCGACACGTAAGGCTTCTGTCAGCGTCGTGTCAGTTAGGTGCAAAGCTGAAAAAAAGCTTATGTAACAGCGGATTTTAGACGTTTACAAACAACCGTGAATGTAAGTATATTTCTTAGCATCCTACCTATCCACAAGAAAATCCTTATTTTTTGATCACACTTTGATCAGCCGCCACTAAAACGCTAAATCTCCAACCAATCGTACCGACGCCTTTAACCGTCGATCGACATGAGGCCTTTCATGCAATTCAAGCCAGCCCATACCGCTCTGGTAACCGCCATCGCATTGGCAACACTGCTTATCAGTGGTTGCGAAAAAGCAGCAGAAGCGCCCCCACAACAGACCCCGCAAGTGGGTGTGGTGACCTTGAAAGCGCAGCCCTATGCCTTAGTCAGCCAACTGCCAGGCCGTACCAATGCCTACCGCGTTGCCGAAGTTCGCCCGCAGGTGAACGGCATCATTCTTAAGCGTCTGTTTACCGAAGGCCGCGAAGTCAAAGCCGGTGAGCAGCTCTATCAAATTGACCCGTCGGTGTACGAAGCCACACTGAAAAGCGCCCAGGCCACCCTGCAATCGACCAAATCCCTGGCCGACCGTTATAAGCAGTTGGTGAACGAGCAAGCCGTAAGCCGCCAGGAATACGACGACGCCGTGTCCAAGCGCCTGCAAGCCGAAGCCACGCTGCAAAGCGCACAAATCGACCTGCGTTACACCAAAGTGTTGGCGCCGATCTCCGGCCGCATCGGCCGCTCGGCTGTGACTGAAGGCGCCCTAGTGAGCAATGGCCAGACCACCGCCATGGCCACCATTCAGCAACTCGACCCGATCTACGTCGACGTCACCCAGTCTTCCGCGCAACTGCTCAAGCTGCGTCGCGAGTTGGAAAGCGGCAACCTGCAGAAAGCCGGCGACAACGCCGCCAAGGTCAAGCTGGTACTCGAAGACGGCAGCCTCTACGAACAGGAAGGCAAGCTGGAATTCTCCGAAGTGTCGGTGGACGAAGGCACCGGTTCGGTGACTATTCGCGCGGTGTTCCCTAACCCTGAACACCAATTGCTGCCTGGCATGTTCGTCCATGCACAACTGCAAGCCGGGGTTAACGAAAACGCCATTCTTGCTCCGCAGCAGGGTGTAACCCGCGACCTGAAAGGCATGCCGACCGCCATGGTGGTCAATGCCGAGAACAAGGTGGAACTGCGTCAGCTCAAAGCCGAGCGCACCTTGGGTAGCGAATGGCTGATCAACGACGGCCTGAAAGCCGGCGACCGCGTGATCACCGAAGGCCTGCAATACGTAAAACCGGGCGTTGAAGTGAAAGTCAGCGAAGCCACCAACGTCGGCAAACCTGCTGCCGCCGACGACGGCAAAGCCCCTGCTCAAGATCAGGCCCAAGGCGAAGGTAAGTAACCCATGTCGAAATTCTTTATCGACCGCCCCATTTTCGCCTGGGTAATTGCCCTGGTGATCATGCTGGTCGGCACGCTGTCCATTCTGAAACTACCGATCAACCAATACCCGGCCATTGCGCCACCGGCCATCGCCATTCAGGTGACCTACCCAGGCGCGTCCGCACAAACCGTGCAGGACACCGTGGTGCAGATCATCGAGCAGCAGCTCAACGGTATCGACAACCTGCGTTATGTGAGTTCGGAAAGTAACTCCGACGGCAGCATGACCATCACCGCGACCTTCAACCAGGGCACCAGCCCGGACACCGCCCAGGTTCAGGTGCAGAACAAGCTCAACCTGGCCACCCCGCTGCTGCCTCAGGAAGTGCAGCAACAGGGTATTCGCGTGACCAAGGCGGTAAAGAACTTCCTGATGGTGGTCGGCTTGGTGTCCGAAGACGGCAGCATGACCCGCGAGGATTTGTCGAACTACATCGTCTCCAACATGCAAGACCCCATTTCGCGTACCTCCGGCGTGGGTGACTTCCAGGTGTTCGGTGCTCAGTACGCCATGCGTATCTGGCTCGACCCGGCCAAGCTGAACAAATTCCAGCTGACGCCGGTGGACATCAAAACCGCCGTGGCGGCGCAAAACGTGCAGATTTCCTCCGGTCAGTTGGGCGGTTTGCCAGCGATTGAAGGCCAGCAACTAAACGCCACCATCATCGGTAAAACCCGCTTCCAGTCGGCGGAGCAGTTCAAAAACATTCTGCTCAAGGTCAACACCGACGGCTCGCAGGTACGCCTGTCGGACGTCGCCAAAGTTGAGCTCGGTGGCGAAAACTACAGCATCGACGCGCAGTTCAACGGTAAAGCGGCATCCGGCCTGGCGATCAAACTGGCCACCGGCGCCAACGCCCTGGACACCGCCAAAGCCATTCGCGCCACCATCGCCGACCTGGAACCGTTCTTCCCGGCAGGCATGAAAGCGGTGTACCCGTACGACACCACCCCGGTGGTCACCGAGTCCATCAACGGCGTGGTCGACACCCTGGTTGAGGCCGTGGTGCTGGTGTTCCTGGTGATGTTCCTGTTCCTGCAGAACCTGCGGGCCACCATTATCACCACCATGACCGTGCCGGTGGTTTTGCTCGGCACCTTCGGTATTCTCGCCGCCTCGGGCTTCACCATTAACACCCTGACCATGTTTGGTATGGTGCTGGCCATCGGCCTACTGGTGGACGACGCCATCGTGGTGGTGGAAAACGTCGAACGGGTCATGGCCGAGGAGAATTTGTCGCCCAAAGAAGCGACGAAGAAATCCATGGGCCAGATTCAAGGCGCCCTGGTCGGTATCGCTATGGTGCTGTCGGCGGTACTGCTGCCCATGGCGTTCTTTGGTGGCTCCACCGGTGTGATCTACCGTCAGTTCTCCATCACCATCGTCTCGGCCATGGGCCTGTCGGTGTTGGTCGCCCTGGTGTTCACCCCAGCCCTGTGCGCCACCCTGCTCAAGCCAATTAAAGAAGGCAGCCACGGTGTTCCGAAACGTGGCTTCTTTGGCTGGTTTAACCGCAACTTCGACCGTACCGTAACCGGCTACGAACGTGGCGTGGCGAGCATGCTGCGCAATAAAACGCCGTACCTGCTGGCCTATGCCGTGCTGATCGCCGGCATGATCTGGCTGTTTATGCGCATCCCTACCGCGTTCCTGCCGGAAGAAGACCAGGGCGTACTGTTCGCCCAGGTGCAAACCCCGGCAGGCTCCAGTGCTGGGCGTACCCAGGCGGTGGTCGATGAAATGCGTGCCTACCTGCTGAAAGACGAAGCGGCCACCGTGAGTTCGGTGTTTACCGTCACCGGCTTTAACTTCGCCGGCCGCGGCCAGAGCTCGGGTATGGCGTTTATCATGCTCAAGCCATGGGAAGAGCGTTCAGCCGAGAACACCGTGTTTGCCCTGGCGCAGCGCGCGCAAAATCACTTCTTCACGTTCCGCGATGCCATGGTGTTCGCCTTTGCCCCACCAGCAGTACTGGAACTGGGTAACGCCACCGGCTTTGACGTGTTCCTGCAAGACCGTGCCGGTGTTGGTCACGACAAGTTGATGGAAGCGCGTAACCAGTTCCTCGGTATGGCGGCGCAAAGCAAGGTGTTGATGCAAGTACGCCCCAACGGCCTGAACGATGAACCGCAGTTCCAACTGACCATCGACGACGAACGCGCCAGCGCGTTGGGCCTGACGCTGTCGGACATCAACAACACCCTGTCGATTGCCTTGGGCGGTAATTACGTCAACGACTTTATCGACCGTGGCCGGGTGAAGAAGGTGTATATCCAGGGCGAAGCCAATTCGCGCATGACCCCGGAAGACCTGCAGAAGTGGTACGTACGCAACAGCGCCGGTGAGATGGTGCCCTTCTCTGCTTTCGCCTCCGGCTCGTGGATTTACGGCTCGCCGAAACTGGCGCGCTACAACGGCGTAGAAAGTATGGAAATCATGGGCTCGCCAGCGCCGGGTTACTCAACCGGTGAAGCCATGGCCGAAGTCGAAGCGCTGGCGAAAAAACTGCCCACCGGTATCGGCTATTCGTGGACCGGTTTGTCTTATGAAGAACGCCTGGCCGGCTCGCAAACCCTGGTGCTGTATGCCATCTCGGTGCTGTTGGTGTTCCTCTGCCTGGCGGCGCTGTATGAAAGCTGGTCGATCCCGATTGCGGTCATCCTGGTGGTGCCGCTGGGTATTATCGGTGCGCTGATGGCTACCAGCTTGCGCGGGCTGTCCAACGACGTGTTCTTCCAGGTGGGGCTGTTGACCACCGTGGGCTTGGCGGCGAAAAACGCCATTCTGATCGTCGAGTTCGCCAAAGAGCTGCACGAACAAGGCAAGTCGCTGGTCGATGCCGCCCTGGAAGCCTGCCGCATGCGCTTGCGCCCGATCATCATGACGTCGATGGCGTTTATCCTCGGCGTGGTGCCGCTGGCAATTTCCACCGGCGCCGGTTCCGGTAGCCAACACGCCATCGGTACTGGCGTAATCGGCGGCATGATCACCGCGACCATATTGGCGATCTTCTGGGTGCCGTTGTTCTTCGTCACGATCTCGTCGATGTTCAAAGGCAAGAAGTCTGAAACCCCAAGCAATGAGGCTGGCCACTGATGCGCAAGTCACTACTGTCCCTGGCAGTTGCCACCTTTGTACTGAGTGGCTGCTCGCTGATTCCTGAGTACCTGCAGCCGGCCTCGCCGGTTGCTCCGGCCTATCCGCAAGGCCCGGCCTACGGGCCGGCCGAGTCGGCCAAAGTCGCTGAGGCCGAGCAAGGCTGGCGCCAGTTCTTCCACGACCCGGCGCTGCAACAGCTGATTCAAACCGCGCTGGAAAACAACCGCGACCTGCGCGTAGCCGCGTTGAACCTTGATGCCTACGCCGCGCAGTACCGCATTCAGCGCTCGGACCTGTTCCCGAAAATCAGTGCCGACGGCACCGGTGTGCGTCAGCGCGTGCCGGGCGACCTGTCGCAAACCGGCAACGCCACCACCAGCGGCCAATACTCGGCCACTCTCGGCGTTAGCGCCTATGAGCTGGACCTGTTCGGCCGCGTGCGTAGCCTTAGTGAAGAAGCGTTGCAAACCTACTTCTCCAGCGAGCAAGCACGCCGTAGCACCCAGCTCAGCTTGGTGGCCAACGTCGCCAATGCTTACCTGACGCTGACCGCCGACCAAGAGCTGCTACGCCTGACCGAAGAAACCCTGAAAACCTACGAAGACAGCTTCAAGCTGACCCAACGTAGCAACGACGTCGGCGTGGCCTCGGCGCTGGACTTGAGCCAAGCGCGGACCTCGGTAGAAAGCGCACGCGTGGCCCTGGCGCAATACCAACGCCTGGTTGCGCAAGACCGCAACAACCTGGCCCTGCTGCTCGGCACCTCGGTGCCAGACAACTTGGTCGCGGAAAAGCCGTTGGCCGACGACCTGCTGGAAGAACTGCCCGTTGGCTTGCCGTCGGAACTGCTGCAACGTCGCCCGGATATTCTTGAGGCCGAGTACCTGCTTAAAGCCGCCAACGCCAATATTGGCGCTGCGCGCGCGGCCTTCTTCCCCAGCATTAGCCTGACCGCTAATGCCGGCAGCAGCAGCGCCAGCTTGTCCGACCTGTTTAAAGGCGGTTCGGGCAGTTGGTATTTCTCGCCGACCATCAGCATTCCGATCTTTAACGCTGGTGAGCTGAAGGCCAGCCTGGACTACTCGAAAATCCAGAAAGATATTCGCGTGGCCCAGTACGAGAAGTCGATTCAGACCGCCTTTCAGGAAGTCTCCGACGGCCTTGCTGCACGCCAGACCTACAACCAACAGTTGCAAGCGCAGCGCGATTTCGTCGCCGCCAACCAGGACTACTACCGCCTGGCCGAGCGTCGCTACCGCACCGGCATCGACAGCAACCTGACCTTCCTCGACGCCCAGCGCTCGTTGTTTAGTGCCCAGCAATCGCTGATCACCGACCGCTTGGCGCAGCTGACCAGCGAAGTGAATCTGTACAAAGCCTTGGGTGGCGGTTGGGTGGAAAACACCGGTCGCGCGCCAGCGGAACCAGCCAAACCGTAAAGTTTGCCCGTAGGGTGTGCTGTGCGCACCACGGCGTTCCAATAAGATCGCTTGGTGCGCATAGCACACCCTACGGAGCAGACCTCACTCGCCGAGGGTGTGGTCTTTGAGATAACCCGCATAAAAAAGCCCCTGACCTTTCGGTCAGGGGCTTTTGCATTACTGAGGTAGCGCTTACTGCTCCTCAGGCGCCTCGTCTGGCACTTCTTCCGGCGATTCTTCGTCCAGGGCGCCAGCGTCCGGGGCTTCTTCGTCCGGCACGTAGCCTTCTGGTTGCTCTTCGCCCGCACCGCCACCCAACGCGCCAGTTTTGGACATCACCAACATGGCGAACTCTTCCACCGACATTTTCTGGTCGTTGAAGGTTACTTCGTTGTTGGCGTAGTGCAGGTTGGATTCCAGCTTGTCGCCTTTGAGCACGATCATCTCGGTGCCCAACGCCATGCCGCTGCCCATTTCGGTGAACATGGCCGCCTGGTCGTCGATGGCTTTCTGATCGGTCTCACCGGCCAGGGCCGCTTGTACGCGAACGCCGTCGCCGATGACCGCTTTGTCGATGGCCAGCTTGGCATCCAGTTGCGCCAAGACTTGTTTGGCCAATTCCGGCGGTGGCAGGTCGAAGGACTCAGGCTTGTTCAGGTCAACCGACAGGCTCAGCGCTGCTTCGCCATGGGCGGTTTTGATGCTGAATTTCTCCAGCGCCACATGCGGCTTGCCGGCCAGCAGTTGGCCGATATCGGCTTTGAGTTTTTCTTCTTCGGCTGGGGTGAAGGCCAATTCCGGCGCTTCTTCGCCTTGCGCGGCGGCCTGTTGCACAGGCGCGAGTTTGTCGCGGTAAACCTCGACCAGCGCTTGTACCGCGGCAGCGTCGAAGTCTTTCATGCGCCAGATCATCTGCACGCCAGCGATATCTTTGCCGTCAAAGCTGACCTGACCGATGTCGTAGCTGACATGGCCACCGAGCTTGCCGCTGGTCTCTTCGAAGTTGCTGGCCTGGGCCAGGTTTTTGATCAGCACTGGCGGCTTGTCGCCGGCCTTCACTTCAATGCTGGCCAATTTCAGGCTGTTTTCACCCAGGTAGAAATCACCTGTGCCCATCTTCTGATCGCTGTCCAACACCAGGTCACGCACGTTAACGCTTAGTGCTTCGCCGCTGGCATCGGTGCCGGTCAGCAGCAAGCTGTCCATACCACCGCTGACGGCCACTTTCTGGGCGTGGGCGCTGGCATCGACGTCCAGCTTGAGGCCGGAAAATTTAATGTTCTGACCTGCCTGCGGAGCAAAGTCCAACGGGGTCAGTTCAATGGTGCCGGTGGTGGAGTTGTCGTAGCCCAGGCTGACCTGACCGTGCAGCGGCGCCTCGCCTTTGGCGGCATCGAACCATTTCTGGGTCAGGCCATTGGCTTCCAGGGCGTAGTTGCTGGTGGCCAAGACTGGCCACAGGTTGAGTTTTTTCAGACGTGAGAACGGCAGCGGACCGTGCTCGATGTTGTCGACCAGCAGAATTTCTACGTTGCGGTATTCCTCGCCAAACGATGGCGAGTCGAGGGTCAGGCGGTAGTGAGCGGTACTGGTGAACAGGTGGCTGTCCAGGGAAACCAGTTCCAGCTTGCTGGTGATGCCGGTGCCCAGCAGCGCGTCGGCGCCCTTCTGGTTGGCTTCTTCAATGGAAGTTTTCAATACGTTTGGCAGTTGGGTGCCGGTGTACCAAGCGCCACCGGCGCTGATAAGACCTACGGCAACCACAACACCCGCAGCTATTCCTGCTGTTTTATTCATAAGTGACTCAACCCATATCCATATTGAAATAAATGCCCTAACGGCAGGTGCCTTCCTGGCAAAGGGCTCTTGGCAAACAAGCACGGCACAGCGAAAGCGGCGGCGATAGTAGCATTTTGGCTACCATCGCCGTGTGCGGCTTATCTCTGTTCGATGATTTTTACCTCAGGCGCATCAGGGTCGTCTTTCACCCAGTCGCTGAGCAGGCTATAGGCCACCGCCAACAGCGTTGGCCCGAGGAACAAGCCCATAAAGCCAAAGGCCAGCAAGCCACCAAATACGCCGAGCAACACCACCACCAACGGCAAGTTGCCGCCACGGCTGATCAGGTAAGGCTTGAGCACGTTGTCTACGCCGCTGACGATAAAGGTGCCCCACACGCCAAGGAAAATCGCGTAGCCGTAGTCACCTTTCCAGGCCAGCCAGGCCACGGCCGGAATCCACACCAACGGCGGGCCCATGGGAATTAGGCTGAATACAAAGGTCAGCAGGCCGAGCAAAATCGCGCCCGGCACACCGGCAATCCAAAAGCCGATCAGGGCCAGCACCGCTTGTGCGGCAGCCGTACCAATCACGCCATTGACCACGCGCTGCACGGTGCCCGCCACCAAGTGCAAGTAATAGTCGGCGCGCTGGCCAATTAAACGATGCAGGCCCTTGCGTACCAGGTCCGCCAATGCCGGGCCGTCGCGGTAGAAGAAGAACACCAGCACCAGACTCAACGACAACTCCAGCACGCCGCCGCCAATTTTGGCGCTGCGCGCCAACAGCCAGTTACCCACTTCGCCAAGGTAAGGTTTGACGCTGGCAAAGACTGCCGCGCCCTGCTGATCGATGGTCATCCACCAGCCCACCAGGCGGTCACCTAACAGCGGCACCTTGGCCAACCACTCGGGCGGAGCCGGCAGGCCTTGCACTTGGAGGTCTTTGACCAGGTTGACGGCATCGCGCACATGGTCGGCCAGGTTAAAGCCCAGCAACACCAAGGGAATCACCACCAGCACCATCCAACCTGCAGTAAGAATGCCGGCGGCCAGCGAGGTGCGCCCACCCAGCCAACGGGTCAGCAACGGCATCAGCGGCCAACTGGCGAACGCCAGCACGGCGGCCCAGAACAGCGCAGAAAAGAACGGCGCCAACACCCACAGCGCCGCACCGAGTAATGCCAGCAAAAGGATCTGAACCAGCAAGCGGTCGTTGTTAGGCATTTAGAACTCCGGCGAAATCAGAGGCGCTCGTTGCAAGAGACCGGCAAAGAGCGAAAGCAAGGCAGAGCTTAACGCAGGAGCTTGAAGGATAGGCCGTCGCTTTCAGCTTGCCCCAGCTCCAGCCGCGCCGCCCGCACCCCTTGTGCCAGCAAGGCGGTGCGCCAGGCGTCGGCGTATTTGCCAGACAAACTGACCCGCAGCGTGGTGTCTTGGTTCAGGGTACGTGCAAGCAATTGCGCCCAGGCGTCGACCGGTTCGCCATCCAGGCTAGCGAAGTCCAGTTCGCCGGTATTGCGCAGTTGCCTTAGCAAGGTGGCCGGCCCCGGTAGCAACTCGCCGAGATCTGTAGCGTTTTCCAGTTGTTCAACGTGCAGGTACGCACGGCGGTTACCACGGGTGATGCTATAGAGCGCCACCAGCGTGTTCTGATTCGGCTCGGCTAAACGTAAGAGCAGATAGGCCTGCTGGTCATCGGCACCGAGCAGCTTGGCGTTGCCGAATACCGAATTGGCCCACAGGCTGCCAGAACCACACTCGCGGCTTTCACACCAATACAACGCATGCGCACCCTGCTCCTGCAACGCGGCGAGTGCCGCATTAAACGCCTGCCCCGAAGTGTGTTCGGGTGGCAGCTCGTAGGTGACTGAACGCATATGGCCCTGGGTGTCGACCTGCCGCTCATAACGCAGGGTGCCGCTGATACGGCGGATTGAACCCAGGGGATAAATGCGCTCCTGGGTCGGCACATCGCGAAAATCAACAATCTCGGCGCGCGGGAAACGCGGCAGAATGTCCAGGTCTTTGCTGCCAGGCAGGTCAGCGGAAGTGGCAGGGCTGATCCAACAGATCAGCGAAAGCGCCAACAGGCGGAAGTGACGCATAGTTTTTCTCGTTGCGTAGGCGTTTTGCGAAGGCTGCCAGCCTCCGCAGTTGGCCGGGGCAAGTCAAGGCGCGGCGAAAAACCTATTGAAACAGGCTGCTACCGCTTGCGCACCAACCTCATCATCCAAGTGCAGGTGATGACCACCGGCCAAGCGCTGCACCTCAAATGGTAGGCCTTGCAGGGAGTCCACCAGCGCTGGCTGCACGTGCAACAAACCGCCATCTGCCACCACCAAGCAGGCTGGGCAGGCGACGCTGCGAACAAAAACGTCCGTGTGGGCCTGGGTAAAACGCAGCGGTGAGGGCAAGGTCAGACGGCTATCGGTGCGCCAGGTAAAACCGCCCGGCACCGGCATCAACCCGCGTTGCGCCAACAGTTGCGCCGCTTCCAGGCTCACCCCGCCAACCCCTTTCATTCGCGCTTTTACCGCCTGCTCAACCTTTTCATACACCGGCTTGCGCTTACCGGCCAACGCCAGTTGATCACGCAACGCCGAGCCCAGCTTGGCCGGCGCGGCTTCGGCCTCACCGGTAAACGGAATCAGGCCATCGATCAGCGCCAGGCGCTCAATACGCTCAGGCATTGAAGCCGCCAGCAGCACCGAAACAATCGCCCCCATCGAATGGCCCAGCAAAGAAAACCGCTGCCAGCCAAATTGCTCGGCCACCAGCAGCACGTCATAGGCGTAGTCCCACAGCTGGTAATGCGCGCCGGCCGGGCGATGGTCGGAATGGCCGTGGCCGGCGAAGTCCAGGGCGATGATGCGCAGCCCGTCAAGCTTGGGCGCCAGGCGGGCAAAGCTCATGGCATTGTCCAGCCAGCCATGCAGGGCGATGACTGGCTTGCCGTCCTCCGGGCCGAACACGTGAGCCGACAGCTCAATATGCGGCAGGCTCAGGCGCACTTCTTCAAAGGAATAATTCATGCGGACTCCAGCCGGGCCTGCCAGCGGTCAAACAAGGTTTTGAGCAAATCGGCCGTAGCCTGCGGACGTTCCAACGGAAACATATGCCCGCCCGGCAACGTCAGGTACTGGCAGTGCGGCAAGCGGCGGATTGAACGGGTGTGATGGGGCATCACTACGCGGCTGTGGCGCCCGCGAACCATGGCCAGCGGCACTTGCAACTGCTGCGGCCGACCAGGGTTGCTATGCGGCACGCTGCGGTAAATGCTGATTTCTGTGGCCGGGTCGAACAACAGCCGCAGCCCTGCGCCATCGGCCTGCAGGCCATGCTGCACATAGGCGTCGAGGCACTCAGGGTCAAAGCGGCGGAACAGCGATTTGGCGGCAAAATAGTCTTTGGCTTCGGCAAAATCGTTAAACGCTTCGCGCCGGCCCAACGTGCGGCCAGCCGGTGTTATACGGTCGATAAAACCAAAGCGTTTGGCCGCGCGGATCACGATGCGGTCGGCCAGGGTCAGTACCGGCGAATCAAGCATTACCACGCCGCGATATAGCTCAGGGTGGCGCAGCGCCGCGTGGTAATGCAGCACGCCACCAAGGGAATGGCCGACGCCCCACACCGGCTCCGGCAGTTCACGCAGATGGTGCACCAGCTCGTCGACCAGATTGCCCCAATTGTCATCAACCGGAAAACGCGGGTCGTGACCGTGTTGCGGCAAGTGCAGTACGTGATAGTCCGGCGCCAGCGCGGCAAATAACTTGCCGTACGTGGCCGAAGGAAATCCATTGGCGTGGGCAAAAAATACCGGCTGCGGCATCACCTAGCATCCTGAAAACAAAACGTGCTCGATTGTCCGCAAGCGCGAGCACTGCGGCAATGACCGTAACTGCCGGGAATGATGGCAATACGGCCAGCGCCATAACGATTTGCGAGTTGCGCGCACCGCGTGATCGCTTGGTGCGCACAGCACAGCCTACGAGACCCGCAACGACGCCGCTTTATGCACGGTCGCTGCGCAAGAAAATGCCTAACGCCACCAGCGGGAAGGCGCTGCCCACCACCACGATCCACAACCAACCGCCATGGTCGAACAAGGCACTGGCGAGCGATGAACCCAAGGCGCCGCCGACAAAGATGCTGGTCATATACAACGCATTCAGACGCCCGCGGCTGGCGGCGTCCAAGGCATAGATCGCGCGCTGGCCGAGCACCATATTCATCTGCACGCAGAAATCCAGCACCACGCCGGTCAACGCCAGGGCAATCACGGTATTGCTCGGCGGGATAAACGCCGGCAGAAAACAAAGGGTCGCCAAGATCAGCGCCAAACGGGTGGCCACCCGGGTGTGCCCAGCGTCAGCCAGGCGCCCGGCAATCGGTGCTGCCACAGCACCAATGGCGCCGACCAAGGCAAACAACGCGATCTGGGTTTGCGACAGGCCGTGATTACGCGCCAGCTCAAGCGGCACGGCAGTCCAGAACAGGCTAAAGGTGGCAAACATGCAGCCTTGCATCATCGCGCGTTGACGCAGCACAGGCTCACGCTGGAACAGCTTGCCCAGCGACAGGATCAACTGACTGTAGGTCGCACTATGGTCCGGTTGGCGTTTGGGCATGGTGGTTGCCAACGTCAGCACAATAGCGGTCATCACCGCTGCGGCGATCAAAAATACCGCGCGCCAGCCCAGGTGGTCGGCAATCAAACTGGACAGCGGCCGAGCCAGCAAAATGCCCAACAGCAGGCCGCCCATAATGCCGCCCACCACCCTGCCCCGCGACTCCTCCGCCGCTAGGTGCGCGGCCAAGGGAATCAGAATTTGCACCGACACGGAGCTGGCACCAATTAGCAGCGACACCAGCAAAAACGCATGGGGTTGGGTGGTAAACGCCGCCGCCAGCAAGCTGGCCACCGACACCAGCGCGGTGATAATCATCAGCCGCCGGTTTTCCACCAAATCGGCCAACGGCACCAGAAACAACATGCCCAGGGCATAGCCAATTTGCGTCAACGACACGATCAGGCTGGCGGCGGTGGCGGAAATGCCAATATCCGGCGCGATCAGCTCAATGATGGGTTGCGAGTAATAAATGTTGGCGACGATCACGCCGCAGCAAAAGGCAAACAGCAGCACCATGCCACGGGTCATGGTCAGGCTTGTGGAGCTCATGGGGGGCACTCGTCACGGGACAGCGGAAAAGGCCTGCTAGGGTACGGGAAATGGTCCTACGAGAAAATCTCGTTAGCTGGCTATTTAGTTCGACGACCGCGTGCAACCACACCCTCTCCCCTATAAGCGGGAGACCTCAGCACCCATGCAGATATGTTCCCCTCTCCCGCTTGCGGGAGAGGGGCTAGGGGTGAGGGCGAGCCATTACCCGGTAGTAAGCGTTGAACGTTTGACAGCCTCCCGCCACTCACCGAAGCTGCAAGCCAACCGTGATACGCGCTCGTCAGAAC
>NZ_JBBNAH010000634.1:0-4461 GCF_037994325.1 Pseudomonas sp. | reverse complement strand
GGTCATCGGGGCTGTACTGCAGCGCCGGTTCTTTCCAGGTAAAGCTGCGGTAGGCGGCGAAGTCGCGGGTTTTGTCGAAGTCTTGATCCAGCTGCGTGGTTTGGCACGCGGCCAGCAGCAACAGCAGGGGCACTAACAGCAGACGGGCAGTCATGGTGGTTCTCCCTTCTCAGCGCGGGGTGTGCGCTTGAGTTTAGACGTGGTTAGGACGCGCTAGCGTGGTGGATAGGCGCTAAGGGCTTTGTTTACTGCCGAGCGCAAGGCATCCACGCGCTCGCTTTGGCTGCCACGGTTAGTGGATTCAGCGCTGCCATTCCAGATGCTTTGGCCGTTGCGCGGGTCGAGCAATTCGACGCGCACCACCTGCACCTCTTCTTCATAGGTGCGCACCATCGGCACGCTGCCGTACATGCCACCGTAGTTGTTACCGTAAGGCCCTCGACCATAGTAGGTGCCGTAGTCGTCCTGCACCTGGCGCAGGCGCCGTTCCACGCGCACATCGGCGCGCACGGTGACATCCGCGGCGGTGCCTTGGCGGGCTGGGCGCAGGCCGCGCTGGTCGAGGCTGTTGCTGAGAATATCGGCCATCTGTTCCGGCGTGGCACCAGCGCTACCGCCAGGCAGGCGGCCGTTGTCCCACGTCCAGGTTTGATAGCGGCCGTAATCACGCGGCGCGGCCGGGTAGGCGCTGAGGTCAAGGGTTTGCGCAGCCTGTGGCGGTGCCGGCGGCAGCGGGTTGGACGTGGCGGTATAGGGGTTTTGGCTCTGGCAGGCGGCCAGACCCAAGCAGCAGATCAGCAGATGCAAACGGCGTTTCATCATGCGCTCCAGATCGTGTTTTACAGCGGGCGGCAAAGCCAATGCAGGTAACGACCAAGGCCCATAAAGCTGGGGTGACGGCGGTGCGCCAGCTCCATTTCCAGCAGGTCTGCCAGTTCGGCTTTGGCTTGGAACTCCCTGGGCATGTAGTCGTGAAACACCCTGACGCCGCTTTGGCTTTCGACCCGCCAAAGGGCGGCGAGTTGCGTTGCCAGTTCGCGTGGGTCCAGCGGCATTTGCGGAGTCAGGCTTTGCTTTTCACCGGCGAATTCCTGTTTGCGCAATTTACGCAGATGGCCCTTGAGCAGGTTGCGGTAAATCAGCGCGTCTTTGTTATAGAACGCCAGCGACAACCAGCCACCTGGCGCGGTGAGCTGGTGCAACACGGGCAGAATCGAATGGGGCTCGGCCAGCCATTCCAGCACGGCGTGGCAAACCACCACGTCATAGCGCTCAGTCAGTTGCTCCGGTAAAGCCTGCCACGGCGCCTGAATAAACGTGGCGGTCTGCCCGGCGGCGGCGAAGCGTTCGCGGGCGCCTTGCAGCATGGGTTCGGCCGGTTCGGTCACGGTTAGCTGATGGCCGCGTTCGGCCAACCACAGCGACATATGGCCAAGCCCTGCGCCGATATCAAGAATGCGCAGTGGCCGCTCAGGTAATGCCTCAGCCAGGTCAGCCTGCAATACGGCCAGGCGGATGGCGCCCTTGGCACCGCCATAGATTTTCTCGGCAAAACGCGTGGCCAACTCGTCGAAATGGCGGTCGCTCATCTGCCGAACCGCCGCTCGCTGTCGGCCAGCTTGGCGCGCACCACTTCGTTCATATCCAGGCCCAACTCGCTGCACAGCAGCAACAGGTAGAGCACGATATCGCCAACTTCCTGGCCGGCGTGGGCCAGTTCATCCGCTGGCAGTTGGCGCGACTGGTCTTCACTGAGCCACTGAAAAATCTCCACCAGCTCGGCCATTTCCACGCTGGCGGCCATGGCCAGGTTTTTCGGGCTATGGAAACCGCGCCAGTCGTTGCGGTCGCGAATGGCGTGCAGGCGCGAGGTGAGTTCGTCGAGGTTCATGCGGCGCTCCAGGCTGAAGGGCCGCATTGTTTCACGCGAGCTAGATCACTCGCCAGCTGCCGCTCATATGCGGCAAATCGTTGTTACCGATCAGCTTGAATTGGCCGCTGCTGGCCGGGTTGCTGGCTTGCAGCGTAACGGCGCTGGGCAGCAGCACCGGCTTCTGGAAACGCACGTCCACCACATAGCCCGCTGCTGGCAGACGTTCACCCAGGGCCGCCAGGGTACGGGCCTTGTTCCACAGACCGTGGGCGATGGCGCGGGGAAAGCCAAACAATTTGGCAGTAACCGCCGTCAGGTGAATGGGGTTGTAGTCGCCAGCCACTGCGGCATAACGGCGGCCAATATCGGCGGGCGCCTGCCAGTGGGCGATGTCTTCCAATGGCAGGGTGATTTCCTCGCCGCGTTCGGCTGGCTGCCCCGGTAATTTCAGTGCGCGGCAGAGAATGCGGCTATCGCCTTCCCAGAGCAGGCCGAGTTGATCCTCCAGGCGGGTGATCAGACTAAATACCGCGCCTTTTTCATGGGGTTGCAGGTTTTCCACATGCACGCTGACGGTAAACGGCCCCATACCGCCGAGCGGACGCACGCCACGGATGCGGTTTTCCAAATGCACCAGGCCAAGCAGCGGAAAGGGAAAGCTGGGGTCGGTGAGCAGTTGCATTTGCAGGGGGAAGGCGAGGATGTGCGGGTAGGTCGGTGGCAGGTGGCCGTCGTCGCTAAAGCCACAAAGCTGTCGATAGCGTTCCAGCTTCTTTGGATCAACGCTAATGGAGGTACGTAAACCAAAATCCGGCAGGGTTTGCCCCTTTACGCCACGGCGGAGTGCGGCACGGGCAAACAACCCTGGCAGGGCGGGGGCAGTGGGTAGATCGAGCCAAGTGGTGGCCATGAGGTCTCCTCTCTTTATACGCAAGGCGATGCCAGCAGCTTAGACTGCCAGCGCCGCGCAGCATTGGCCGGCTGGCACACCTGCGCGGCATGCCAGCCAATAGCCTGTTTCAAGGTACTGCCCGGCCTTGAGCCTGCGGGGTAAAACTGCCTAAGATGGCCGCGCCTCATGAACCTATAAGAATCCTAAAAATGACGCGTGATCTGACCGACGATGTGGCGCTGATGCGCCCGGTTATCGACGCCCTGCGGGCCAGCGGCACCGACCCTGATCGCGTGCTGGCGCGGGTCGGTTTGCCGCCGGGTGGCTTGCCGGCCGGGCGTTTCCCGCATTCTGCGCAGGCGTTATTTTGGAAAGCGGCTAGCCAAGAATGCGGCGAAGAGGATGTGGGGCTGTACCTCGCTCAGCATTTGCCGGCCTTCCATGGGCTGCTGCTGGAGTACCTGTTTCTTTCCAGCGAAACCTTTGGCGATGGCCTGCGCCATGCCTTGCGCTACGTGCGCCTGCTTTCGGACACCCTTAACGCACGCCTGGAAGTCGATGGGGACCTCGCTACTTTGCAGCTAGGCATGCCTGCCGGCGTACCTCGGCACTTTCCGGAAATGCTCGCCGGTGCGGTTATCCGCCTGTTTGCTGCGCTGACCGAGGGCCAATTCAAACCGCGTCTGGTGCAACTGATTCACCACGAAGGCGCGGCGCTGGATAAATACCTTGCGGTCTACGGCTGTCCGGCCGAGCTGGGTGCTGAGCGCTACACATTGCAATTCGATGCCGATGTACTCGAGCGTGCCTCGCGCCATGCGGCACCGGAATTACTGCGTATGCACGAATCTCTGGCGCGTCGACAACTGGCCGAGGTGGAGCGCCTGGACCTGGTTCGCCAAGTGCGCGAGCTCATTGGTGAGCTGCTTGTGGACAGCGGCGCCACCTTGGAACAAGTGGCGGGGCGCTTGAATATGCCGCCCCGGCGCTTGCGCGAGCGTCTGGCCATGGCCGGTGTGCGCTTTAACGACCTGGTTACCGACTACCGCTGCCGACTGGCCAAGGAGCTATTGCTCAAGACTGACGAGCGCATTGAAGTGATCGTTGAGCGCACAGGTTTCTCCGAACCCAGCACGTTTTACCGCGCGTTTAAACGCTGGGTCGGCGAAACACCGGTGGAGTTTCGCAAGCGCGGCAAGCCTTAAGGCCGATGAGGCAGAGGGAGCTATTGAATTTGCGAGGGCAACCAACGCAAGTGATGCGGTGGTTGCCTCACACCGTTGCTCTAGCTCCAGCGCTTGGCTTGCGCGCAGGTCATTCTTCTACTTCCGGGATATCGTTATAGAGTATCTCCTTCGCAGTGGCGGGTGTTCCGAATGCTGCTCCCGGTCTGCCGTCGACAACCCCAACTGCCACTACTGTGTCGAGTGGGACTGAGCTCCAGTTAGGGAAAAAGTTTTTCCCTCCCGGTACGTCAACCACTGTTGAGTAAAACACCGTTCCTTTATAGACCTCCGCCGCATAGACGCCGTCGTACCAAATGATGATGCGTTCACCGGAATTGACCAGTTCGGAACTCAGGCGAAAGGTGATGACATCCTCGAGACGTTTAACGACCTCTACACCATTGTTTTGAGTTTCGAAAAGCATCTGCGAACCGGTCGGTGAATTGGGGCCCGCGCCCTCATCAATGCCA
>NZ_JBBNAH010000633.1:0-2146 GCF_037994325.1 Pseudomonas sp. | reverse complement strand
CCCTAACGGCGCCGACGGTATCGCCGCCGGCGGCGGCACGATCATTAACTATGCCGGTGGCGAGATCTTTGGCCAGTCCAAAGGCATCCTGATTGACGACGGCGCCAACGGCACCGCCATCGTCGCTCAGCGCGGCACGGCTACGGCGGCCGGTGGCGTAGCGACTATCACCAACGGCGGCAGCATTATCGGCGCCGACAGCACGGCCATTGGCTTGGTGGGCAACTTTGCCGACAGCCTGAGCAACCTCGCCGGCGGCGTTATTCGCGGCGGTACCCAGTCGGTACGTGTCGACCAATTGAACAGCACTACCGCAGCGGCGGCCGTGCAAATGGGCGCCGGTAACGACACCTTGAGCAACGCCGGTTCCATCGTCGGCCTCAACGGCCTGGCGGTAGATATGGGCACTGGCGATGACGGCTTGACGGTTGTCACTGGCGGCACCTTTGGCGGCCTGGTAGACGGCGGCGCCGGCACCGATACCCTGACCTTGAGTGGCAGCGGCGCGGGCAGTTTCGGCAATAGCCAGAACTTCGAAACCCTGGCCGTTACCGGTGGCACCTGGACCGTCAGCAGCAACGACTTCAGTGCCGGCGGCAGCGTCGCCAGTGGCGCCCGTCTGATTAATAGCGGCAGCATTGGCGGCCTACTGACTGTGGCCAACGGCGCCAGCTACGGCGGCACGGGTCGCCTGGGCAGCCTGCAACTGGCTAGCGGCTCCACCTTTAACTACGACCTTAACGCCAGCGGCGCGCCCGTGCAGTTAAGTGGCAGCGCCAATCTGGCCGGCGCCACCCTGCACCTGAACGCCAATGGCAGCGGCTATGCCCAGCAGAGCAGCGTGCTCACCGCCACTGGCGGGGTGACCGGCCAGTTCGGCAGCGTGACCAATAACTTCGCCTTTCTTACGCCAACCCTCACCTACAGCGCCAATTCGGTTGAGCTGACGCTGACCCGCAACGACACTGCCTTTGCCGCCTTGGCGAGCAGCGACAACGCCCGCACGCTGGCCAACAACCTGGCCGCGCAACGCAACAGCAGCCTGTACAACGCCTTGCTGACCACCGACAAAGCCACCGCCAGCCAGGCGTTGGAACAGCTGTCCGGCTCAAGCAACGCCAGCATGGCGGCGGCAACCTTGGCCGGCAGCAGCCAGGTCAGCAGCGTGATGCAAGGCGCCATGAGCCAGCTCGGCGGCTTTGGCGGCAGCTTGCAGGCCTCGATCCTGCGCGACGACGGTCCGCAATTGGTCGCCGTTGGCGTGCCGAACGAAGCGCGCGGTCTGCATGATCCCAAAGCAGCAGGCCGGCTATGGGTTCAAGCGCTGGGCAGCCATGGCACGGTGGACGGCTCCCATGGCGGCAGCGATGTCGAGCAAAACACCGGCGGCACCTTGTTTGGTGCGGACTGGGCGATGAGTTCGGACTGGCGTCTGGGCGTGGTCGGCGGCTACTCGCGCACCGATATCGACGCCGGCCAAGGTGCTTCCGGCGATGTCGACAGCTACCACGTCGGTGTTTACGCCCTGACCCAACTCGACCAATTGGACCTGCGCTTGGGCGCCGCCTACAGCCGCCACGACGGTGAAAACAAACGCCGGGTGAGCTTTGCCGGGGTCGACGACAAACTGCGCGGCGACTACAACGCCGATAGCCAACAAGCCTTCGCCGAACTGGCCTACCCGTACGCCAGCGGTCGCTTGCTGGCCGAACCGTTTGCCAGCCTGGGCTACCAGCGCTACAGCCGCGATGCCTACAGCGAAAAAGGCGGTAACTCAGCCCTGCGCGTGCAATCGCAAGAACAGGACAACCTCAGCAGCACCGTGGGTATACGCATTGCGCGCCTCGACCAATTCGCCAACGGCATGAGCTTTACCCCGCGTATGAGCCTGGGCTGGCGGCACACCTACGGCGATGTTGATAGCGAAACCCGCCAGGCCTTCCTCAGCGGCGGCAGCGCCTTTAGCGCGCAGGGTACGGCGCAAGACCGCAATAGCATGCTGCTGGAGGCGGGGTTTGATATCGGCATCACCGCCAGCCAAACCCTCGGCTTGGGCTACAGCGGCGAGCTGGGCAGCAACGCACAAAACCACGGCGTGATTGCGCAGTGGCAGTTGGCGTTTTAACCACGTGTACCCGTCGTCCCC